>JBAPPP010000352.1:0-4961 GCA_049280175.1 Rhodanobacter sp. | reverse complement strand
GCTGTGCTCCCTCCCCAGCAAGCAGGGGAGGGTTGGGGTGGGGCGCTCTTGATCTCAGAGTCACAAGCCACCCCCTCCCAACCTCCCCCTGCAAGCAGGGGGAGGGGCAAATCAAAGTCGGTGCCGGTTCTGACCTGGCTGTGCTCCCTCCCCTGCAAGCAGGGGAGGGTTAGGGTGGGGTCGCTCTTGATCTCAAAGTCAGAAGCCCCCCCTCCCAACCTCCCCCTGCAAGCAGGGGGAGGGCCAAATCAAGGTCGGTTCTGGTTCTGCTCCATTCCGCTCCATAAGCTGCAATCTATTTGTCCGTCACGAGTCATATTCATCACCGAGCTCTCTCGCACCATGACCAATAAACCCAACGCACTCGTCTGGCTGTGGCTGTCCGCTGTCGTCATCTTGCTTGACCAGCTCAGCAAGGTTTGGGCATTGCAGGCACTACCGCCGGCGGGCCTGCCGCATCCGGTGATTCCAGGTTTTCTGAACTGGACGCTGGCGTTCAACAGGGGCGCCGCGTTCAGTTTTCTGGCGGGTGGTGCAGGCTGGCAACGCTGGTTCTTCGCGATGTTGGCGCTGGTGATCAGCAGCATGCTGGTGGTGTGGCTGGCGCGCACGCCACGGCGTGACTGGCGCACTGGCATGCCGCTGGCGATGATCATCGGCGGCGCTGTCGGCAATTTGATCGACCGTCTGCATGCGGCCCAGGTCACCGACTTCATCCAGGTGTATTTCCGCCAGTGGAGCTACCCGGTGTTCAATCTCGCCGACTGCGGCATCACGGTCGGTGCCGTGACGCTGATTGCCTTCGGCCTGTTTGCTGGCAAGCCCGCCGGCAAGCCCCCGGGCAGCGTGCGATAATTCGGATCTCTCGTTATTCCGGCGCACCCCAAAAAGGGGGCGAGGGCCGGATGCGCGTTTCAACAACGAAGCTGCTCACCCGGTTTCGAGTTGTTGATCGAGTCACCATGCCCAGGCCTTCGCCGGGGTGATGGTTCCTGTTCGAGATTTCGCCGAGGTCAGTTGTGGACATCCTGCTCGCCAACCCCCGTGGATTCTGCGCCGGTGTCGATCGCGCCATCGCCATCGTCGAGCGTGCGCTGGAATCGTGGGGGGCGCCAATCTATGTGCGACACGAGGTGGTGCATAACCGCTACGTGGTCGACAAGCTGCGCGCCAATGGCGCGGTGTTCGTCGAGGAGTTGCATGAAGTACCCGATGGCGCCACGGTGATCTTCAGCGCCCACGGCGTGTCGCAGGCGGTGCGCGAGGAGGCCGAGCAGCGCCATCTGAAGGTGTTCGACGCCACCTGCCCACTGGTCACCAAGGTGCATATGGAAGTCGCCCGGCTCGGCCGTATCGACCGCAGCGTGGTGCTGATCGGTCATGCCGGCCATCCGGAAGTCGAAGGCACCATGGGTCAGTGGAATCCCGCCAACGCCGGCGAAATCCTGCTGGTTGAATCCATCGACTGCGTGACCCGGCTGGCACCGAAGTTTCCGCACCAACTCTCCTACGTCACCCAGACCACACTGTCGGTGGACGACACCAAGGCGATCATCGAAGCGCTGCGTGCGAAGTTCTCCGACATCGAAGGCCCGCGCAAGGACGACATCTGCTACGCCACGCAGAACCGCCAGGACGCCGTTCGGCGGCTCGCCGACGCGGTCGACCTGATGCTGGTGGTCGGCTCGATCAACAGCTCCAACTCCAACCGCCTGCGCGAGCTGGCCGAGAAGCAGGGCGTGCGCTCGTTTCTGATCGACGGCGCCGAGCACATGGAGCGCAGCTGGCTGGACGGCGTCAACCACATTGGCCTCACCGCCGGCGCCTCGGCCCCGGAAAAACTCGTGCGCGACGTCATCGCCCGCCTGCAGTCATGGGGCGCCGGCGAGGTGCGCGAGCTGGACGGTGAACCGGAGACCATCACGTTCGCATTGCCGAAAGAGCTGCGCATGGTTGGCGGTGGCACCGCGTCGGCAAGCATCTGATCCGGCATTCAGCCGGGGCAGGAGACGGATGCGCAGCGCTCAAGGGCCGCTGCGTCCACGCTGGGTAGATCCTCTCGCAGCCATTGGTGCAGCAACATCGCTTGCGCCATCACGTGCCGCACCGTAAAATCAGCGGCTGTTTGCCGGAATAGCTCAGTTGGTAGAGCGGCGCATTCGTAATGCGTAGGTCGTAGGTTCGATTCCTATTTCCGGCACCAAGATTTCAAAGGCCTGCGCAAGCAGGCCTTTGTTTTTCCGGGGTTTGAAGTTGCTCAGCCCCCCGTTCCGGATGATCAACATCCAGCCCCCATTTCTCGATCGAGCGTGTAGCAAGGCGGTTGACCGTCATTGGTTGGCAAGCCTTTTGCTTCGTCATACAGGCGTCAGCTGAAAAACTGAGGTCGACGCAAACCATTGGCTTCGTTAGACCGTGCTGCAAGAGCGTGAGAGATGGAGAAGGCCACCTACCGGCGGATTCAGGGCAAGCACTACAGTTATGAGATCAAATATGACCATGCCGGGTACGAAGTGAGCAGGAACGGCGAAATCAAAAGAATCGGACTCGTGCCCAGGGCTTTTGACCGGCCACTACTGACTCGTGCCGAGGCCATGGATCGTGGTCTGTTCTTTGCGGAGATTGATATCGAGGGACTGATTGGAATGGACGAGTAACTGCATCGTCCTTCTCCAGTGATTGAGTCCGGACTGAGTTTCGGCAGGTGCCGAGCACGGTCGACAGGGAATGATTCATGCCGGGCGTCAGAGCTTGCCGGCGTTGAATGGAGGCGGCCAGTTGATGGGCGTCGTAATGTGTCGGAACTGTTCAATGGCAGCCTGTCTAGCAGTGCTTTCCAAACGTAAGTGATGCCAGTTTGAGAACGGTAGATCGAGGAAGTATCCATGGCCAAGACGCTCGCAGAACTCCAGCAAATGCTCGATGCGTTGGACGCCGCCATGCCCGGGTTCCTGCAGCAACATTCTCTTGAAGAAGATTTCTGGGCAGCTTTCTCCGGGGTTGTGGACGAAATCGACGGTGCCACTGCCCCGGACGACTTCGGCTGGGTGCTGATCCAGATCGACATCATTCTGAAGAGGTATGGCATCGTAAAGAGGTCGGGACATTCAGACGTGACTGACCCCACAACGCTTGATCCGCAGGACCTGGAGTGCCTCGCATGGGTCGCAGAAGGGATGGCTTCATTGGTGCCCGAAGCTTCCGCAGGCCGCCTGCTCATGGCGGGGCTCGTGCGGCAAACAGATTCGACCATCGAAGGTCACCTGGCCCTCGAGCTGACCTCCGCCGGGCTTGCTTTCATTCGGTCCAGCGATCAGTGAGTTCGACGCCCCGTCGATCGCGCTAGTTTTCAATCCCTGCAGGAAGCGGGTGCCATGAACTTCCGGGTCGTGGCATGCGCGCGCATCGTCGTCAGCTGGACGATCGACAATAGCCAGCAAGATGAGCGCGTAGTTGGGTACTCTTGGCTATGGTCCAACAAGGGGTATGGCGATGGAAGATGGAATGAAGGCGTGCCCGGCATGTGCGGAGCCGATTCAGGCCGCCGCGCACAAATGTCGTTACTGCGGAACGGATCTGGATGCCTATGTCGCGACCCGAGACGCCGCGGTCGAACAGACGCTGTTTTCCGGCCATCCCAACGTGATCTACTCCTTTGGCCAATACGTCCTCGTGGTGGTCACACTGGGCATCGCGCTGCTGATCTACTGGCTGCGTAGTCGCTCGACCCGGTTCACGATCACCACACAGCGCGTGCGGGTTGAGCGTGGAATCCTGTCGAAAGTACAGGACAACCTTGAGCTGTTCCGCGTGGATCACTTCGACCTGTTGAAGCCCCTTGGCATGCGCATGCTCGACCAGTGCATGGTTCATCTGCGCTCATCCGATCAGGAGATGGCGTCGGTCTATCTCTATGGCATACCTGGCTTGGAGGCTTTGGCGGACAAGCTGCGTGAATGTTCTTTGCGAGAACGCACGCGACGCCGTGTGATGCCCATTGAGCATATGTAGGGCGATTTAGTGTGTAGCCGGCGCGCGGCGAATCCGTGCCGCCGCTGGCCTGATGATTTGGCCGGGAAGGGAGTTCATGCCCGCTCCTCGAACCACACAAGGTCGTCGACATGGTGCATCCGATACGGCAGCGCATCACTTCGAAGTTCGATGTAGCGAACGGCTTGGGCAATGACCGCGAGCCATTCGCATGCCGGTATACCGGAGTCGGTCAGCGGACAGCTGATGTCGAACACCGGACGTCCCGTGCCGGCGGCGACGTTGCGACTGAACATTTCGATCTCTGAGCGCGCGAAGCGGTCGGCGATCAGCATGGCAAGCTCGCGTACGTTGGCCAATGGGCGTTCGGCACTGGCGTTCATGAGTGCACCTTTCCCTTCGGCGCTGGGTGCGCCCGGGTGCACGCCTTGATCCTGGCGATCGCGGTCGACCCTGCTGGCGGGTCCGCATCGCTTCCCTGAACTATTTGTTTGCTGCTCATACGCTCGCCCTCCATGGTGAGTGAGTCGCAGTTTCTTACGAATCGGGCGCGTTGGGAAGGGCATGATCGAAAACAGGGTGAAGACTCTCCCGCCGCCAAGGCACTCAGCCCTGACAAGTTCAGCCCCGACAAGTGACGAAGGTCAACTTTTGTCAGCCGTCGCCGGCCGCTTGTCGGGCAATTCCTACCGCTGGTCGGCTGGGGACTGGTGGGGGCAGGGCGAATGAGTACAGTGCGGTATAAGGGGCATAGGGGAGAATTCCATGCAAGTCATGTCGCGTCAGCGAGGCGTCTCGCTGATCGAGGTGTTGGTAGCGATCGTCATCTTCAGCGTCGGCGTGCTGGGTATTGCGCTGATGCAGATCAAGGGCGCGCAATACACCAAACAATCCGGTGCACGCACGGTCGCCGTGCTGCAGGCGCGATCGATTGCCGACGCCATGCGCGCCAACCCCGCCGGGGTGTATGG
>JBAPPP010000351.1:0-2627 GCA_049280175.1 Rhodanobacter sp. | reverse complement strand
CGCGTATCGACACGAATATCTCATCCGACGTGGCGACCAGTTTCGGCCTGGCGACGACCGATCTGTTCAACCTCACTGTACGTGAGATGGTCAGTGGCACCCAGGAGACCTTCCTCAATCTGACCGTGAAGGAGAGCCCGCGCCGAGTCGATCGTGTGCTGACGGCCAGTTCCAACTTCGTGAGAGTCGCTTCCACGCTGGCGCTGCCGGCAACCACCATACCGGCGACTTCGGGCGATGCGCCGCAAAACCACACGGTATGGGACCAGGATGGATCATCTACCGGTGTGGCAACTGCAGCACAGGCGGCTGACAGCGCGGCGCTGACGGATGATGAGCTCATCTACAAAGGCGACCCGGACGCGAAGACGGGCATGTATGCGCTGACGAAGGTGGATCTGTTCAACTTGCTGTGCATACCGCCAGATATCCGTGCCGGCGATACCAGCATCGCCGTGTACGGGGACGCGATGGCGTTCTGCGCAGCTCAGGGCGCTCTCTTGATCGTCGACGCGCCGTCGCTCTGGACCGCGGCCGGAGGGATCACCAGCAACAACAACGCGGCGCTCACCAATCTCAATCTCACCGGTGTCGGCGCGCGCAATGCGGCACTGTTTTTCCCGCGCGTGATCGAAGCTGATCCAGCACGACAGGGACAGTTGGATACCTTCGTGCCCTGCGGCATCGTGGCTGGCATCATGGCGCGCACCGACAGTCAGCGCGGTGTATGGAAGGCGCCGGCGGGACTCGATGCGTCGTTGAACGGCGTGCAGGGTTTGTCTACGGTGCTCACCGATGCCGACAACGGCATGCTCAATCCCATCGGTGTGAACTGCCTGCGCAACTTCCCGCTAAGCGGCCCGGTGGTGTGGGGTTCGCGTACGTTGCGTGGTGCCGACCTGCTGGCCGACGACTACAAATACATACCCGTGCGCAGGCTCGCGCTGTACATCGAAGAGAGCTTGTACCGCGGCACGCAGTGGGTGGTTTTCGAGCCCAACGACAACCCGTTGTGGGCGCAGATCCGCCTCAACGTCGGCGCCTTCATGCAGAACCTCTTCCGCCAGGGTGCGTTCCAGGGCAAGACGCCGACCGATGCGTACTTCGTCAAGTGTGACAGCGAGACCACCACCCAGAACGATATCGATCTGGGCACGGTAAACATCGTGGTCGGCTTCGCGCCGCTCAAGCCCGCCGAATTCGTGGTCATCCAGCTGCAGCAGATGGCCGGCCAGATCCAGACCTGAGGACAATGACATGGCTCAGTTCAGCGTCAACACGCAGCGCTTCGATCCGTACAAGAACTTCAAGTTCAGGTTGAAGTGGGATGGCCGCTATGTGGCCGGCGTCAGCAAGGTATCCGGGCTCAAGCGCACTACGGAGGTCGTGAAGCACCGCGAAGGCGGCGACCCCAGCAGCACCCGCAAATCGCCAGGGCGCACCGAGTACGACGCCGTTACCGTCGAGCGTGGCGTCACCAACGATACCGAGTTCGAGAAGTGGGCGAACAAGGTCTGGAATTATGGTGCGGGTCTCGGCGCGGAGGTGTCACTCAAGGATTTCCGCAAGGACATCATCCTGGAGGTGTACAACGAGGCCGGCCAGCTCGCGCTCGCGTACAAGATCTATCGTTGCTGGGTGTCGGAGTTCCAGGCCATGCCAGACCTCGACGCCAATGCCAACGCAGTGGCGATTCAGCATATCAAGCTGGAGAACGAAGGCTGGGAGCGCGATACCAGCGTGCAGGAACCCACCGAGCCCAGCTTCACTGTGCCGGCCAACTAAGCCATGCATACGCCCACCGCCTCGCAGCTGTTGCAGGTTTGGGAGCGCGGCGCCGAGCGCTCCGCCGCCGCGAGCTGCCTGTGGCTGCTCGGCATCAGTTGCGATGAGTGCCAGCCAGAAGCGCTGGCGAAGCTGCCGCTCGGTCAGCGCGATGGGCTGTTGCTGAGGTTGCGCGCACAGTTGTTCGGTGCACAGATGCAGACCGTCGCGTGGTGCCCACAGTGCCAGGCCATGGTCGAGGCAACGTTTGATTGCGGTGATCTGCTCGCTGCACAGGAAACCAACGAGGCGATGACCTTGCTCGAACTTGCGTCGGATGATCATTCCAGCGTCGTGCGCTTCCGTCTACCTGACAGTACTGACCTGCTTGCGTTGGAAGGATGTAACGATCCGGTGCAGGCGCGTGAGATGTTGCTCAAGCGCTGTATCGTCGAGATTGAAACTCCAACAGTCGGCGACCGGCAGGGCACCCTGCTGCCTGCCGAACTGCAGGCGAAGATGGCCCTCGCCATGGCCGCCGCCGATCCGCAAGCCGATCTGCAGCTCGCTTTCACGTGTCCCGATTGCGCGCATCGCTGGGAGCCGATGTTCGATATCGCGCACTTCCTGTGGCAGGAACTGCATGCCTGGGCGCTGCGCACGTTGCGTGACGTGGATCTGCTGGCGCGCGTCTATCACTGGCCTGAGGCCGACATCCTGGCGTTGAGTCCACGTCGCCGGCAGGCTTATCTTGAGCAGTGCGTGTCGTGAACGACTTTCTCGACCGCGTGACGGCGAAGGCGATCGGCAACGAAGCCATGCTGACGCCGCGGCTGCCGTCGCTATTCGAGCCGCAGGCGGCA
>JBAPPP010000350.1:0-7580 GCA_049280175.1 Rhodanobacter sp. | reverse complement strand
CGAACGTGGCACGCAACAACACACCAGCCATCGCGCAGGTCAGCACCATCGACGAGCCGCCATAGCTGATCAGCGGCAGGGTCAGCCCCTTGGTCGGCAACGCACCCAGATTCACGCCCACCGAAACAATGGCCTGCATCGCCAGCATCAGCGAGATGCCGAACGCGACGTAGCCGGCGAAACGCTGGCCGATCTCGACGCCTTTCAGGCCCAGGTACAGACCGCGACCCACCGCGAGCGCGAACAACCCCATCACCAGCACCACGCCGGCCAACCCGAGTTCCTCGCCAATCACCGCGAAGATGAAGTCGGTGTGCGCCTCAGGCAGGTAGGACAGCTTCAGCACGCTGGAGCCCAGCCCCACGCCAGTCCACTCACCACGGCCGATCGCCATCAACGACTGGGTCAACTGAAAGCCGTCATCGAACGGGTGATCCCACGGATGCAGGAAAGTCGTCAACCGCTTCATGCGATAGCTCTCGCCAGTCGCCGCTATGTACAGCAGCGGCATCAGCGGCAAGCCCATGATGAACAGGAAGATCGGTCGCGCGCCGCCGAGCCAGACCATCGCGATGGTCACTGCGATCACCAGCGTAGCCGAGCCGAAATCGGGCTGCGCCAACAGCATCAGCACGATGACGCCGGCCACCATGATCGGCTTGATCAGACCGAGGAAGCGCGTTTCCACACTCTCGCGGTGGCGCACCAGATAGCTGGCGATGTACGCGACCAGAATCAGCTTCACTGCTTCCACCGGCTGAAAAGTCGTCACCAGCAGATTCAGCCAGCGCCGCGCGCCGTTGATCCGCATGCCGAAGTGCGGAATGAACACCGCCAGCAGCATCGCAAATGCCAGCAGCATCAGATGGAACGCATACTTTTCAAACAGCTTGAGTTCGGTGCGCATCGCGACGCCAGTCGCAGCGAGCCCGAGGCTCAGAAAAATCAGATGGTGAATCAGAAAGTAGAACGCACCCTTGTGCTCGCTATCGGCGACCGCGATCGAACTGGAGGCGACCATCACCACGCCGACGCTGGCCAGTCCGATCAGCGCGACCAGCAACGGCAGGTCGAAGCTGCCGCGCGGGCCCTGTCGACGTGTTGCCTGATTGCTGTCGAAGCCGAACATCAGCGCACCTTCAACGTGGCAAGACCGATCAACACCAGCACGACGCTGATGATCCAGAAACGCACGATCACCCGCGGCTCCGGCCAGCCTTTCAATTCGAAATGGTGATGGATCGGTGCCATCCGGAAGATGCGTTTGCCGGTGAGCTTGAAGCTCGCCACCTGCAGCATCACCGAGACGGTTTCCATCACGAACACGCCGCCCATCACCAGCAGCACGATTTCCTGGCGCACGATCACTGCGACGCAACCGAGTGCCGCGCCCATCGCGAGCGCGCCGACGTCGCCCATGAACACCTGCGCCGGATACGTGTTGAACCACAGGAAACCGAGCCCGGAGCCCGCCAGCGCTCCGCAGAAGATCGCCAGCTCGCCCGCGCCAGGGATCGAGGGGATGCCGAGGTATTCGGAAAACACCTTGTTGCCGGCCAGATACGCGAACATGCCGAGCGCTCCGGAAACCAGCACGGTCGGCATGATCGCCAACCCGTCCAGACCATCGGTGAGGTTCACCGCATTGGAGAATCCGACGATCATGAAATAGGTCAGCACCACGAAGAACAGACCCATCGGCAGCACGACATGCTTGAACAGCGGCACGTACAACGCGGTCTCGGCTACCGGCAGATTGCCGATCGCATGCGGCGCGCTGTAATACAGGAACAGCGCTGCGCCGAGACCGAACACTGATTGCCAGAAATATTTCCAGCGGCTGGCCAGCCCGCGGCTGTCCTTCAGCACCAGCTTGCGGTAATCGTCGTAAAAGCCGATCGCACCAAACGCCAGCATCACCGCCAGCACCACCCACACATAGCGGTTCTGCAGATCGGCCCACAGCAGGGTGGCGATGGTCACCGAAAGCAGGATCATCACACCGCCCATGGTCGGTGTGCCGGCCTTGACCAGATGCGTCTGCGGACCATCGCTGCGCACCACCTGGCCGGCCTTGAGCGCACTCAGTTTGCGGATCAGTGCCGGACCCAGCAGCAGCGACACGGCCAGCGCCGTGAGCGCCGCCATGATGGTGCGGAAGGTGATGTACTGGAACAGATGGATCGTGGTGAAGTGCTGGGCCATCCAGTCAGCGAATTCAAACAACATGGGATCCGCCCTCCCCTGGCTGGTCGTCCTTCAATGCACCTTGTTTAAATGCGGCTTGTTTCAATGCAGCCTCTTTCAATGCAGCAACCACCTGTTCCATGCCCGCTGAATGCGAGCCCTTGATCAGACACGTCACGCCGCTGTGCAGGCGTGACTGCAAGGCCGCGATCAGCGCCGCCTTGTCCTGGAAATGTTCACCGTCCGTTCCGAACGCCTCGACCGTGGCAACGTTCAATGGGCCAACGGCGAACAGGCGTTCGATGCCACGCTCGTGCGCATGCGCGCCGACAGCGGCGTGCAGCGAGCGCGCATCCGCACCCAGTTCCGCCATGTCGCCCAGCACCAGCCAGCGCTCACCGGACGCCAGAGCCAGCGTGTCGACCGCAGCCCCCATCGAACTGGGGTTCGCGTTGTAGCTGTCGTCGATCAACGTCCAGCCGCCAGCCATGACCTCGCGCTTGAGCCGACCCTCGACTGCGCTCGCCTGTTCCAGTCCCGCGACGATCGTCGCCAGTGGCACATCCAGCGCCAGCGCGATCGCCGCCGCCGCCAGCGCATTGGCCACGTTGTGCCGCCCCGACAATGGCAGCGACACCTCGGCATCGCCTGCCGGTGTGCTGAGCACGAAGCGCGATCCATCCACACGCTGCTCGATGATGTCCGCGCCCACATCCGCCTTGTGATCCAGGCCGAAGCTCAGCACCCGGCGCGTACCGGCCAGTCCATCGAAGAAGCGGGCAAACGCATCGTCGGCATTGATGATCGCCACGCCGTCCGCCGGCAACGCCTGATACAGCGCGCCCTTGGTTTCGGCGACGCCTTCTACGCTAACCATCCGCTCAAGATGCGCTGGCGCGATGATGTTGACGAGGCCGATATCGGGCCGCGCGATGGCAGCGAGATAGCTGATGTCGCCGGGCTTGCCAGCGCCCATTTCCAGCACCGCATATTCGGTATCCACAGGCATCGCCAGCAAGGTCAGCGGCAAGCCGATCTCGTTGTTGTAACTGCCGGCACTGACGTGAGTGCGACCATGCAACGAGAGGATGGAGGCCGTCAGCGTTTTCACTGTGGTCTTGCCGTTGGAACCGGTGATGCCGATGACGCGCGCGTTGCGCTGCGCACGCACCGCGCTGGCCAGGTCGCCCAGTGCCAACTCGACGTCGTCGACCAGTACCTGCGGCAAATCGCTATCGATCTTGCGCGAGACCAGCGCTGCCGACGCACCACGTGCGGCCGCCTGGGCAAGATAGTCATGGCCGTCCACGTGCTCGCCCTTGAACGCCACGAACAAGTCGCCCGGCTTTAGCTTGCGCGTATCGATGGCGACGCCGGTGATGTCGACATCTGCGCCGGAGACATCGGCCCCGACGACATCGGCGCGAAGCAGCCGACCGTGTGTCCACATCGCGATGGCACTCAGCCGCATCATGCGCGCGGCTCCCACGTCATCTGTTCAAGCGCCGCGTGCGCTACCGCAAGATCATCGAATGGGCGCTTGCCGGCAGCACCCTCCTGATAGGTCTCGTGGCCCTTGCCGGCGATCAGCACGACGTCGCCTGACTGCGCGAGTTTCAATGCATGGCCGATCGCCACCGCACGATCGCGCTCCACTGCCATCGACCGCGCCGCACCCATGCCGGCGACAATTTGCGCCACGATGACATCACCGTCTTCGCCGCGCGGGTTGTCGTCAGTGACGATCGCGATGTCCGCCATCCTTGCAGCAATCTCACCCATCAACGGGCGCTTGCCTGCGTCGCGTTCGCCACCGCATCCAAACACGCAGATCAGCCGACCGGCACAATGCGCACGCAGCGCCGTCAGGGTCTGTTCCAGCGCATCCGGTGTATGGGCGTAGTCGACCACCACCAGCGGCAGGCGATGCTGACCGCCAAGCCGACTCATGCGGCCATTGACCGGCTGCAAAGTCTCGATCGCCGCCACGATGCGCTCAAACGATTCGCCCAGCGCGCCGAGGCAAGCCACTACCGTAAGCAGGTTCGCAACATTGAAACGGCCAAGCAGATGACTGCTCAGCGCATGCGTGCCCCATGGCGTACGCAGCTGGAAGGCGAGGCCTTCGGACGAGGTAATGATGTTGCTGGCGGCAATCTCCGCATCGGGATCATCCGACATGCTGAGTCGCAGCGCCTTCACGCCAACGGGCAATTGCGATGCCAGCTCACGACCAAACGCATCGTCGATATTGATCACGGCGGCCTGCAGGCCCGGCCATGCGAACAGCTTCGCCTTGGCCGCACCGTAGGCTTCCATGCTGCCGTGATAGTCAAGATGGTCGCGCGTGAGATTGGTGAATGCCGCCAGCTCGAAGTCCACCGCCGCCACACGCCCCTGCTCCAGCGCGTGAGAAGACACTTCCATCGCCACATGACTGGCACCGGCATCGCGAAAATCTGCCAGCAATCCTTGAACCGTCACGGCATCGGGCGTGGTGCGTTCGCCTTCGCGCAATTGTCCATACAAGCCCGCACCGAGCGTGCCGATGGTGGCCGCGCGATGACCAAGGAACGTGAGCGCCTGCGCCAACAGCTGCACGCAGGACGTCTTACCGTTGGTACCGGTGATGCCGATCACCCGCAGGGATTCGGCAGGACGATCATAGAAACGCGCGGCGATTTCGCCGACCTGGGTATGCAGGTCGTCGATCCACAGCAACGGCACATTCAGTGGTTCCGTCTCAACCGCAGGTGCTTCGGCCAGCACCACTTGCGCGCCACGCTGCACCGCGTTCGCGGCAAATTCGATGCCATGTCCATGTAATCCGCGCAAGGCAAAAAACGCGTCGCCACGACGGACCTGGCGCGAATCGAGCGTCAACCCGGACACCACAATGCGGTTGGCGCCTGGCGTTTCGGCGACCTGCACATCGGCGATCCCCAGCAGCAGTTGATCGAGGTGGCCAATGCTCATGGCGTCGCCTCGTCGGCCGGCGCTTCCTCGATATTCGGCGCGACCGGTGGTGCCTGGTTACCGGTCAGTCCGTTCTGACCCTGCAATGGACCGCCGGCGTACCAGCGACCGATGTTGTCTGGCGGTATGTCGAGCAGGCGCAGTGCGCCGGCCATCACTTTGGCAAACACGGGGCCCGAGACCAGGCCGCCGTAGTAGCTGCCCTTGCGTGGATTGTCGACCACCACCGCTGCCGCCAGTCGCGGATTCGTCGCCGGCACCATGCCCGCAAACGCGGCGCCGTAGTTGTCCTTCGAGTAGCCGCCCGCAGCAGCCTTGTGTGCCGTGCCGGTCTTGCCGGCGACGATATAGTTGGCGATCCATGCATACGGCGCCGCCGTGCCACCGGGCTGGGTGGTGGTTTCGAGCATGCCGATCAGTTCAGCCGCGATCTGCGGCTCGATGATGGTCTTCGGATCGTTGTCGGCGCCCTTGACGAAGGTCGGCGGATGCATGACGCCGCCGTCGGCAATCGTGTTGTAGGCATTGGCCAGCTGCAGCACGGTGACGTTCAAACCGTATCCGTAGCCAAGAATGGCTTTGTCACGCAGACCCCACCGGCTTCCCGGCCTGAGCAGGCCGGAGGCTTCACCGGGAAAGCCGCTGTTGGTGCTGGAGCCGAAACCGAACGCACGGTAGGTGTCGTACATCAACGTGGTATCGAGGTCCGACGCGATGTGTGCGGCACCGACGTTGCTGGACTTCATGATCACGCCGGTCGGTGTCAGCACGCCCCAGTCGTGCGTGTCGTGGATGTCGTGACCGAGATAAAACCAGTGGCCGCCGGTGGTATTGATCAGCGGGCTGGTCGGGGTGAACTTGCCGCTGGATAGCGCGGCGGCCATCAGGATCGGCTTGATCGTCGAACCCGGCTCGAGCACGTCGGTCATCGAGCGATTGCGGCGACCTGCCGGCGGCGTGTCGCCCACGGCGTTCGGGTTGTAGGTCGGCAGGTTGACCATCGCCAACACTTCGCCGGTCTGGACGTCGAGAATCACCATCGAGCCGGAATCGGCTTGCGATTTTTCGATTGCACTCTTCAGCTCGCTGTAGGCGAGAAACTGGACGCGCCGATCGATGCTCAGCGTGATGTCGCGCCCAGGCTGCGGCGCACGGATCTGCTCCACGTCCTCGACCACATGCCCCTTGCCGTCGCGGATGACCTGCTTGGAGCCGGGCTTGCCGGACAGCCAGTCGTCGTAAGCCAGCTCCAGCCCTTCCTGGCCGTGATCGTCGATATTGGTGAAACCAAGCACGTGCGCAGTCACTTCGCCCGATGGGTAGTAGCGCTTGAATTCGCGCTGCCCATCGATGCCGGGAATACCCAGATCCAGCACCGCTTGCGCCGCTTCCGGCCGCATCTGACGGCGCAGGTAGACGAACTCGCGATTGGAGCGCTGCTCCAGCCGGCTCTCGAGCTCGGCTGCATCCACGCCGAGCGCCTTGGCAAGGTCCGGAATGCGATCCGCGTTCTCCAGCACCTCGGACGGATTGGCCCAGATCGACATCACCGGCGTCGACACCGCGAGCGGCTCGCCATTGCGATCGAAAATGGTGCCGCGCGATACCGGGATCGGCATCTGGCGCAGGAAGCGCTCGTCACCCTGCTTCTGATAGAACTGTTTGCGCACGATCTGCAGATCGAACGCGCGCGCCATCAGCCCGAGCGATGCCAGCCCCAGCAGACTCACCACGACCACCATGCGCTTGCGTGCGCTGGGGCCGCCGCCGCGACGACGACCTTGCCGGTGGGGGGCTGTGATGTGCTCGCGCCAGCTCATTGGCGCAACAACCGGATGTCTTGCGGGCTCGGCTCGAGCATCCCGAGCCGCTGCCGTGCCGCATCATCGATGTGGCGTGGCTCGGCATACGTCGCCTGCTCCAGTTCGAGCTTGCCGTATTCGATGTTCAGATCGTCGCGCTGGTTCTGCAGAGCCGTCAGGCTGACGAACAGCACACGGCTCTCGTGACGCGTCCACACCACGCCGAGTGCGCTGGCCAGTACCGCAGCCAGCACCATCAGCATGAACAGGGCGCCGATCACTTTCATCCACGGCCCCCGTCCATCAATTTCTCCGCCACGCGCAGCACGGCCGAGCGCGAACGCGGGTTCACTGCGATCTCGGCGTCGGAAGGAAACTGCGCCTTGCCGATCGCCTTCAGGCGTGCCGGCGCGGCCGGCACCGGCGGCCCGCGCCGGCTGTTCTGCACACGACCGGAGTGATCGCGGATGAACAATTTCACCGCACGGTCTTCCAGCGAGTGGAAGCTGATCACCGACAGCCGGCCGCCGACGTTGAGCCGCTCCAACGCGGCGTTCATGCCGTCCTGCAATGCGTCCAGCTCGCCGTTCACGCGAATCCGCAGCGCCTGGAAAC
>JBAPPP010000349.1:0-7336 GCA_049280175.1 Rhodanobacter sp. | reverse complement strand
GGTCCAAGGAAGGCAATCGCGCGATTGAATCAGGCACGGTTACGGCAAAGTTGACGACCGCCAAACAGCTGGAGGGACACGGGCTCTACATCGAGCCAGGCGACGGAAAAGTCTACCCATCAACTTTCTTCGCCAAACCCCTTTGAGCCAACGGCCGCACACCATCGCACCATGCCCAACGGGAAACCCTTCTGCGATCGCTTCGCCCTGCCAAGCCGGTCGCCGAGCCTGGAGAGGCCAGACCTGCAATGAAAGCATCCTTGTCCGAACTGCTCGGCCGTATTCCCGGCTCACCGTCGCCGCAGTCGCCTGCCGCAGAGCGTTTCGCGCAGGGGTTCTCGCATGGTTCGATGTCGGTCGGTCTTTACGCGCCCGTGGGCAGCGATCCACAGCAACCCCACCGGCGAGATGAGCTCTACATTATTCAGGCCGGCGCTGGCGACCTGGTTATTGCGGGGGTCCGGCACGCCTTCACGGCGGGCGATGTGTTCTTTGTGGGCTCCGGCGTCGAACACCGCTTCGAGAATTTCTCTGCGGGATTTTCCACCTGGGTGATCTTCTGGGGACCCGCTGGCGGCGAGTCGCCATCTGATCCATGACGCTCACACCCTGCCCAACCGCTCCGTCAATGGTTGTTCTTGGTGCCACTGCCGCATATTTTTTCCAGCAGTTGGGTTTGTACGTTGCGGCTGTTTTCGCCACTGGCCAGTGATGGATGCACATACTGACCATCGGACTGCATCAGCAGTGCACTGGTGTTGTCATTGAGATAAAGCTGCAGCACGTCACGTACCTTCTGCTGCAACTTCTTGCCTTCGATCGGGAACGCGCTTTCCACGCGACGATCCAGGTTGCGCTCCATCAGGTCGGCACTGGACAGGTACAGCGCTGGTTCGCCGTCATTCGCAAACCAGTAGGCGCGACTGTGCTCCAGGAAGCGCCCGATGATCGAGCGCACGCGGATGTTCTGCGAGACCCCTTCCACGCCCGGGCGCAGGCAACAAACGCCGCGCACGATCAGGTCGATCGACACGCCGGCGATGCTGGCCTTGTACAACGCACGAATCAGCTTCGGCTCGGTCAGCGCGTTGACCTTGATGATGATCTGCCCCGGCTTGCCGGCCTCGGCGTACGCGGTCTCGCGCGCAATCAGTTCCAGCAGGGCTTTCTTCAGCGTGAACGGCGCATGCAGCAGTTTCTTCATGCGCAGCACCTTGCCCATGCCGGTGAGCTGGCTGAACAACTTGTGTACGTCCTCGCACAACGCCTCATCGGAAGTGAGCAGGCTGTAGTCGGTATATAGCCGCGCGTTGCCGGTGTGGTAGTTGCCGGTGCCCATATGCGAGTAGCGCACCAGCTCACTGCCTTCGCGGCGCTGGATCAGCATCAGCTTGGCGTGCGTCTTGATGCCTACCACGCCGTAGATCACCATCGCGCCGGCTTGCTGCAGGCGCGATGCGAGGGTCAGGTTCGATTCCTCATCGAAGCGCGCACGCAGCTCCACCACAGCCGTCACTTCCTTGCCGGCGCGCGCCGCATCGACCAGCGCGTCGACAATTTCGGAATTCGCATTGGTCCGGTACAGCGTCTGCTTGATCGCCAGCACCTGTGGATCCTTAGCTGCCTGGCGCAGCAGATCGATCACCGGCGAGAACGATTCGTAAGGGTGCAGCAGCAACACATCCTGCTTGCCGATGACCTGAAATAGATCCTCGGCGTGCTTGAGCGCCTTCGGCAACACTGGCGTGAATGGCACATATTGCAGCTGCGGATAACCTGCCTCGCTGGCGATCCGGAACAGCCGCGCCAGATTCACCGGACCGTTGACTTCGTACAGTTCCGATTCGCTGAGGCCGAACTGCTTGAGCAGATAGTCGATCAGGTCCTTTGGGCAGTTGTCGGCCACCTCCAGTCGCACCGCATCGCCAAAGCGACGCGAATACAGCTCGCCACGCAGCGCTAGCGCCAGGTCTTCGACGTCCTCCGGATCGAGCGAGAGATCGGCATTGCGGGTCAGCCGGAACTGATAGCAGCCGAGCACCTGCATGCCGGGGAACAACTCGTCCGCGTGCGCATGGATCATCGACGACAGCAGCACATAGTTGTCGCCACCCTCGCAGATCGCTTCGGGCATGCGGATCAGCCGCGGCAGTACGCGCGGCGCCGGCACGATCGCCAGGCCGGAATCGCGCCCGAACGCATCGACGCCTTCCAGCCGCACGATGAAATTGAGGCTCTTGTTCACCAGCAGCGGAAACGGATGGGTTGGGTCGAGTCCGATCGGCGTGACCAGCGGCGCCACCTCCTCGCGAAAATAGCGACGCACCCACAGCTTCTGCTTGTGCGTCCACTGCGTGCGACGGACGATGCGGATGCCCAGCTCGGCCAGTTCGGGCAGGATGCGCTCGTTGAGTATCGAGTACTGCCGCTCGATCTGCCGGTGCGCAATCTCGCTGATCTCGGCCAGCACGCGCCGAGGCGGGATGCCGTCCTGGCCGATCAGCTCATGATCCAGCGCGATCTGACCCTTCAGCCCGGCGACGCGGATCTCGAAGAACTCGTCCATGTTGCGCGAGAAGATCAGCAGGAACTTCAACCGCTCCAGCAGCGGCGTGCGCTCGTCCAGCGCCTGATTCAGCACGCGAATATTGAATTGCAGCTGCGACAGCTCACGGTTGATGTACAGCCGGCTGTCATTGAGATCACGTGCCGGTACGGGCGGCACGGCGTCGTTGGCGGCCGGTGCGGACGCATCGGTCGGCGAATTCTCACGGATGATGCGGGTGTTCATCGGTACATTCCATGATCCGGTCAGGCAGGTCGTAAGTACGGCCCGTCGTTGTATCTGCGGCGCTGTATCTAGAGGGGCATGGTAACCCGCAGTGGAGTGCAGGCGTGGTGAGTAGCGCGGCAGACATAGCTCGCCCAGCTTGCCGCAGCACTTTGACAACCCCATGACTACGGCGGTTCGCCATGGCAGGTCCGGGTCAGCCATCCGCCGTGCTGCGCGCGATGCGTTCATGGGGTGCCAGATAACGACTGGGCGCGGTACCGAGTACGCGACGGAACGCGGCGGTGAATGCGCTGGTGCTGCTGTAACCGAGCTCGATCGCTACCTGGGTAATTGAATCGCCACTGCCCAATCGGGTCAAGGCGGCCAGCAGGCAGGCTTGCTGGCGCCATGCACCGAAACTCATGCCGGTCTGCTGGCGGAACAGCCGGGTAAAGCTGCGCCGGCTGATGCCAGCCTTGAGCGCCATCGCATCGATATCGATTTCCAGCGCCGGGGCAGCGATCAGCGCACGACACAGGCGAGCCAGGCGCGGATCACGGGGTAACGGCGTGCTGAGCGTCAGCGCCGGCATCGCCGCGATCTCGTCCAGCAACAAGGCCATTACCCGCCCGTCGCGACCGTCCAGCGCGTATTCGGCCGGCAAGTCCACGGCCTCCAGCAGCAACGCATGCAACAGCAGCGAAACCCCGATCACCCGACAATGTGCTGGTAGCTGTGCGGAAGCCTCGTACCGCACATACGCGCTGCGAGTGGATACAGCACCGCTCATGCGCACCTCGTGTGCGACGCCAGCGGGAATCCATAGCGCGCGACGGGGCGGCACTACCCAGCTGCCCTCGTCCGTGATCACCGTGACCACGCCGGTGGCGGCGTACAGGAGTTGCCCGCGTTTGTGAGCGTGTCGCGGCAACACATAGTGCGGCGGATAGTCGTTACCCGTGGTGACGACATCGCGCGGCGTATCTTCGTAGTGGATGACGCGTGTGTTGCGCATGATGACGGGATCTTGGCCCGAATTCGACAGAACTTGACCCACCGATGCGTGCGGGCCGATGCCAGCCACTCTAGAGTGGCGCACCCGGCAACGCAACGGCTGGGCCGAAGCCCCACCTTGATCGAGGACAGCATGGAAACCCGCGTCGAAACCTCTCCGCTGTCACCTACCGCGATGCCTATGTCGACCGACATGCCGGGCAATGCTCCGGCCAGCGAAGGCACCCAATTCGCTGTACTCGGCGGCATCAGCTTCGCGCACATGCTCAACGACATGATCCAGTCGTTGATCCTGGCGATCTATCCGATCCTGAAGAACAGTTTCCATCTGAGCTTTGCGCAGATCGGCCTGATCACGCTGACCTATCAACTCACCGCCTCGTTGCTGCAGCCGCTGGTCGGCATGGTTACCGATCGCCGGCCGATGCCGTACTCGCTGCCGGTCGGCATGGGTTTCACCCTGAGCGGCCTGTTGCTGCTGGCTGTCGCACCGAACTTCCCGCTGCTGTTGCTGGCCGCTGCGCTGGTGGGCACCGGCTCGTCGATCTTTCATCCGGAATCCTCCCGAGTGGCACGCCTGGCTTCGGGTGGCCGTCACGGGCTGGCGCAATCGCTGTTCCAGGTCGGTGGCAATACCGGTTCGTCGCTGGGACCGTTGCTGGCCGCGTGGATCATCGTGCCGTACGGGCGCGGCAGCGTGGCGTGGTTTTCACTGGCGGCACTGCTGGCGATCGTGGTGCTGCTGCAGGTCGGCCGCTGGTATGGCGAGCACCACGTCGCGCGCAGCAAATCCCAGGCACGTCACCTGACGGTGGTGACGCTGTCGCGTGGCAAAGTTATCGGCGCGCTGTCGATTCTGGGTCTGCTGATTTTCTCCAAATACTTTTACCTCGCCAGTCTCAGCAGCTACTTCACTTTTTATCTGATCCACAAATTCGGCCTGTCGGTGCAGAGCGCGCAGGTCCATCTGTTTATCTTCCTGTTTGCGGTGGCAGCCGGTTCGCTGATCGGTGGCCCGATCGGCGACCGTATCGGACGAAAGTGGGTGATCTGGGTGTCGATCCTCGGCGTCGCACCGTTCACCCTGTTGTTGCCGCACGCGAACCTGATGTGGACGGGCGTGCTGACCGTGGTCATCGGCCTGATCCTGGCATCGGCGTTTTCGGCGATCCTGGTTTACGCGCAGGAGCTGATCCCGGGCCGGGTCGGCATGATCTCGGGATTGTTCTTCGGCTTCGCGTTCGGCATGGGCGGCATCGGCGCGGCGGTGCTCGGGCAATTGGCCGACACTCATGGGATCGAGTACGTGTACCAGCTATGCGCCTACCTGCCGCTGATGGGCCTGATCACCGTGTTTCTGCCGAACCTGGAACAACCCCGGCACAGCTGACCCTACCCGCGGCACGCATGGCAGCCGGCTGACGTTATGCCGGCAACGGGTTAGCATGGCCGCTGGCAACGCATGCGATGCGTTCGTGGCAACCTTCAAGGGGTCGGACAATGCGCTCAGGCAATCCAGTACTGCAGGACAAGGCTTTCCAGGGACTGACCGTCACTGGCGAGCGAATGACGATGAACGGCACCATCACCAGGACCGCCCTGCTGCTGACGCTGACGATCCTGAGCGGTGGCTGGACCTGGCATACCTTCGCGACCGCCGCCGCTGATGGCAATACCGCCGCGGCGTTGGCTGCCGTGACGCCGTTCATGTGGGGCGGCCTGATCGCCGGCTTCGTGCTGGCGCTGGTGACGACCTTCGCCCAACGCTGGGCGGGCATTACCGCTCCCCTTTATGCACTGGCCGAAGGCCTCGCCCTCGGCGGCATCTCTGCGGTACTGGAGCTGCGCTATCCAGGCATCGTGCTGCAGGCGGTGATGCTGACGGTTGGCGTGCTGGCGGCCATGTTGCTGCTCTACCGCTCCGGCTTGATCAAGGTGACCGATAAATTTCGCATGGGCGTAGTCGCTGCCACAGGTGCGATTGCGCTGCTGTATCTGGTGGATATCGGCCTGCGTTCGTTCACCAGCATCCAGATCCCCTTCATCCACGAATCGGGCGCGCTGGGCATCGGCTTCAGCCTGCTGGTGGTGGGGCTGGCGGCGCTCAACCTGGTGCTCGATTTCGACATGATCGAGCGCGCGACTGAACAGGGCGCACCGAAATACATGGAGTGGTACTGCGCATTCGCGCTGATGGTCACGCTGGTATGGCTGTACATGGAACTGCTGCGTCTGCTGTCCAAGACACGCCGCTGACGGAAAAGCGATAGCTATCAGCGCGTCGGCGAGCTCAGTCCGGGACTGGCATGCCGCCGCATGACTCACCGATTAATCAACAAGGAGAGGATCCAGATGATCGTTGTCACCACTGAAAATGTTCATGGACGCCAGGTCAGGGACGTCAAGGGCCAGGTATTCGGGGTCGTCGTGCGCAGCCGCGGCATCGGCGGCAACCTCATGGCGGGCCTGCGCTCGATCGTCGGCGGAGAAATCCACGAATACACGCAGATGCTCGAAGAGGCACGTCGCCATGCGCTTGATCGGCTGGTGCAGAACGCCGCAGCCATGGGTGCCAACGCCGTGGTCATGATGCGCTTCGATTCGGCCGAGATCGGGCAGACGATGAGCGAGATCGTCGCTTACGGTACCGCCGTCGTGCTCGATCCACCGGCCTGAGTCCACAGCAATGCTGTCGATCACGCTTTATGTCATCGGCGCCGCGCTGCTGCTCGGCGCGGCGCTGGCCGCAGTCACCGGCCTGTTTGTGCTGCTGTTGCCGCAACTGCTGATCGGCGGCCTGTTGTTGATCGTCGGGCTGGCGATCGAGCGCTGGCGCTACAAGCCGGTCGGCAAGACTCGGCCCGATCCGCGCTGGTCCGATACCGGCGAACGTTTCGTCGATCCGGAAAGCGGGGCCATGGTCGCCGTCTATTTCGATCCCGCAGATGGCAGCCGGCACTACGTCGACGCAGAGCTGGCGTAGTACCGCACAACGCGCCAAACAGCAGCAGATGCAGGCCCCATGGATATTCGCGTCGATGATTTGAGCGGTCCGGAGATTGCCCTGCTGTTGCAAGAGCACTTGCAGGGTATGGCGCTGCACTCTCCCCCGGAAAGTATTCACGCGCTCGATCTCGACGCGTTGCGCAAGCCAGAAATCACCTTCTGGAGCGCATGGCAAAACGCTGAATTGTTGGGTTGTGGAGCGCTCAAGGAGCTCGATGCCCGGCATGCGGAGATCAAATCCATGCGCACGGCATCCTTGCACCTGCGCAAGGGCGTTGCGGCGTCGCTCATGCGTCACATCCTCGATGAGGCCCGACGTCGTTCCTACCAGCGGCTAAGCCTGGAAACCGGTTCGATGGAGGCGTTTGCGCCCGCCCGTCGCCTCTATGTCAGCTTTGGATTCGAGCCATGCGGGCCGTTTGCGGACTATGTTGAAGATCCGTACAGCGTGTTTATGACGAGGGAAGTGTGAGGCTGTGAGCGTCCTTCCCGAAGAGCGACCCCACCCCAGCCCTCCCCTGCAAGCAGGGGAGGGAGCACAGC
>JBAPPP010000348.1:0-2541 GCA_049280175.1 Rhodanobacter sp. | reverse complement strand
CCTCAACGCACAATGTCGTGGCCTGGGCCAGGACGTGACGCAAAGCGTCGGCGAAACGCACGGGCTGGCGCAATTGGCGGCACCAGTAATCGGGCGACGTCGCCTCTTCCGCCGTGATCGGCGCGCCGCTGACACAGGAATAGAACGTCCGTTGTGGCGGACTAAGGCGCACACCGTCAAAGGCGCGGTGAAACACCGGCAACGCCGCATCCATGAGCTTGGAGTGGAAGGCGTGACTGACGCGCAGCCGGGATGCCGCAACACCATCATTGGCCAATCCGGCGGCGAACGCGTCGATCGCCTCAAAGGTACCGCCCACCACCGTCATGCCAGCAGCGTTGAGCGCGGCGATCTGCACCCCGGGCGGCAGCCGTGGCGTCAGCTCAGCCTCGCCCAGTCGCACCGCGAGCATCGCACCGGGCGGCTGCGCAAACATCGCCGCGCCACGCGCTACCACCAGCGCGATCGCATCCTCCAGGCTGAATACTCCGGCGCGGCAGGCAGCAACATATTCGCCAATGCTGTGACCGATCATTGCCGCTGGCGCATAGCCCCAGGACTCCCACAGATCGGCCAGTGCGTACTCGACGGCGAACAGGGCCGGCTGCGTACACCAGGTCTCGGCAAGCACGACCTCGGCCGCCGCTTCGTCACCGGCTGACGGCAGTATCAGTGCCTGAAGGTCGCGACCCAGATGGCGTGAGGCAAGCTCGCAGCAACGCGCCAGACTGTCGCGGAACACCGGCTCGCTGGCGACGAGTTCGCGCGCCATGTTGGCGTGCTGCGAGCCCTGACCGGGAAACAGGAAGACCAGCTGCGGCCTGGTTCCGATCAACCGTGCATTGATGCTGCCCAGCCGCTCGCGCGCTTCGGCAACGCTGCGTGCGACGATGCAGGCGCGGGCCGCCATCGCCTTGCGCCCCTGCGCCAACGTGTAACCGATATCCGCCAGATCAGCGTCACCATGCCCCTCCAGCGCATCGCCAAGACTGACCGCGCGCCGGCGCAGCGATTCCTCATTGCGCGCTGACAGCACCAGCAGCGTCGCACTCCGACCTGCTGCCGGTGACGATGCCAGCGGCGCCTCTTCGAGCACGACATGCGCATTGGTGCCACCTACACCGAATGAACTGACACCCGCGCGTCGCGGTGTATCGCCGCGCGGCCATGCGATTTCGCGATCGGCGACGCGGAACGGCGTCTGCGCGAACGCGATCTCCGGATTCGGCGCGAGGTAGTGCAGGGTCGCCGGAATGCGGCCGTGCTTGAGTGCCAATGCCGCCTTGATCATCCCGGTCACGCCGGACGCTGCCACCAGATGGCCAAAGTTGCTCTTGACCGAACCGAGCCAGCAAAACTCATTCGCCGCCGTATCCGCGCGGAACGCACGGGTCAGCGCCTCAACCTCGATCGGATCGCCGAGCGGCGTGCCGGTGCCATGCGCCTCGACGTAACCAATCGAGTCAGCGCCGACACCGGCGCTCGCCAGCGCCTGCCGGATCACAGCCGCCTGTCCGCGCACGCTCGGCGCACCGAAGCTGGCCTTGTCGCCGCCGTCGTTGTTGACGGCAACACCGCGGATCACCGCCCAGATCGTGTCGCCCTGCTCGATCGCTTCGGCCAGGCGCTTCAGCACCACTACCGCACCGCCTGAGGAAAACAGCGTGCCGCTAGCCTGCGCGTCAAACGGGCGGCAGTGGCCGTCCGCCGATTCGATGCCGCCATCGACCGGCACATGGCCCGACTCCTGCGGCACGACGATGTTGATGCCACCGGCCAGCGCGAGATCGCACTGCCAGCTCATCAGCGCGTACCACGCCTGCGCGATCGCCACGAGCGAGGTCGAACATGCCGTGTGGATGCTGAGTGCCGGCCCCGTGAGATCAAGCCGATGGGCAACTCGCGTGGCGACGTAGTCCTTTTCGTTGGCCAGCATCACGGCAAATTCGCCGGCCGCCTGCACGAGGTCCGCACGCGATTCGACCAGCTTGCGATAGTTGTTGTTCGACGTCCCGGCGTAGACGCCGATGCTGCCTGGAAAACGCTGGGGATCGACGCCTGCGTGTTCCAGCGCGTTCCAGCACAATTCGAGGAACACCCGCTGCTGCGGGTCCATCAGCAACGCTTCGCGCGGCGAAATACCGAAGAACGCCGCATCGAAGCGATCGGCATCCGCCATCACGCCGCGTGCCGCCACATAGCGCGGGTGACGGGCGAGCTCGGGCGGCACCAGCGGCGACAATTGGTCCGGCGTAAAACGGGTGATGCCTTCGCGCCCGGCCAGCAGGTTTGCCCACAGCTCGTCGATCGAGTCCGCACCCGGGAAGCGGCCGGTCATGCCGACGATGGCGATACCTTCCGGTGCGCCGCTCATCGCGTGCCTCCATCGCGTCGGGCAAAGCGGGACAGTGCATTGCGCTGGTTCTCGGCGCGGCTTGCCAACGCGGTGTCGGGCGCCGTGAATTCGGGCGCAGCGGAGGACGTTTGCGCGCGCAGCAACGCGGCCAGTTTCGCGACGCTCGGATGCTCATAGATCTGCAC
>JBAPPP010000347.1:0-1934 GCA_049280175.1 Rhodanobacter sp. | reverse complement strand
GGACCTGTCGTCCGATTTCGCGTTCCTTACGCGTTCGACCATGTCCAGCAAGGAAACGGTCAAGTGGGAAGACGGTAACGAATACCCGGTGATCAAGCTCGATATCTCGAGCCACTCGCACCCGTTCTACACCGGCAAGCAGAAGACGCTGGACGTCGGCGGTCGCGTCGACAAGTTCCGTCGCCGCTATGCGGGCGCTGCCAAAGAGTAAGCGCTGGCGCGTGGCCATCTTCCATGATGGCCCGCCCGATCTCGATTGATCAGATCTCGATTGAGCAGATCCGATTCAGTCAAGTCAGATTCAATCAAGCCAGATTCAAAACACGGGGCGAGTGCAGGCTTGCCCCGTGTTTTTTCGTGGGTGCGGTTTGTCCATCCGTCATCGAATGTTGGCTGGACCTTGTGCGATAATGGGAAGTGCCAGACGCCGCGGCGTCCGTTGCACGGCATGCTTTCCCCGGCGCACCACGCCAAGCATTCCCCCACGCCGGCCGGCGCCGCATCTCGGTTGCCCCGGTAGTGACCCACATGAAGGAGGTTTCCGTGTCCGATCCCAAGATCGTCAAGCTGGTGGATGAGTCGAGCAATCGCAGCAGTGAACTGCCATTGATCAGTGGCACGCTCGGGCCGGCGTGTATCGACATCGGCACCCTGTACAAGGACACCGGCCACTTCACTTACGATCCGGGCTACGGCAGCACCGCCAGCACCAAGAGCGCGATCACCTACATCGATGGCGACGAAGGTGTGTTGCTGTACCGTGGTTACCCGATCGAGCAATTGGCCGAGAAGTCGAGTTTTCTCGAGGTGTCCTATCTGCTGCTGAACGGCGAGCTGCCGAACAAGACGCAGTTCGAGGGCTTCGAGCACGAGATCACGCATCACACCATGATGCATGAGGCGCAGAAGAACTTTTTCCAGGGCTTTCACCACGACGCACATCCGATGGCCATGCTCGCCGCTGCGGTTGCGTCGCTGTCGGCCTTCTATCACGACGACCTGGATGTGGAAGATCCGGCCGATCGCAAGCTTGCCGCGATCCGCCTGATTGCGAAGATGCCAACCATCGCGGCAGCGTGCTTCCGCTATTCGGTGGGCTGGCCGATGCGCTACCCGCGCAACAACCTCGAGTACGTCACGCGCTTCCTGCACATGATGTTCGAAGTGCCGAGCGAGCCGCTGGAGTTGAATCCGGTGGCGGCGAAAGCGCTGGACCTGCTGTTCATCCTGCACGCCGACCATGAGCAGAACGCGTCCACTTCGACCGTGCGACTGGTCGGTTCCACCGGTGCGAATCCATATGCGTCGGTCGCCGCCGGCATCACCGCGCTGTGGGGTCCGGCACATGGCGGCGCCAACGAGGCGGTGCTCAAGCAGCTCAAGGAAATCGGGACTCCCGACAATGTCGAGACAGCGGTCAAGCGTGCGAAGGACAAGAACGACAGCTTCCGCCTGATGGGCTTCGGCCATCGCGTCTACAAGAACTTCGATCCGCGCGCCAAGATCATCCGCGAGATGTGCCACAAGGTGCTGGCCGAACTCGGCGTCAACGACCCGCTGCTCGACGTGGCAATGAAGCTCGAAGAGGCCGCGCTGAAGGACGAGTACTTCGTCGAGCGCAAGCTGTATCCGAACGTCGATTTCTACTCCGGCATCATCTACAAGGCGCTGGGCATTCCCACCGAGATGTTCACCGTGATGTTCGCCATCGCGCGCACCTCCGGATGGATTTCGCACTGGATCGAACAGCACGAAACGCCGGGTTCGCGCATCGGTCGTCCGCGTCAGATCTACACCGGTGCCGGCGTGCGCGACTACCTGCCGACGGCCAAACGCTGAAGCGGGCTGGTCTCATGCTGAGGTAACGACAAACGCCCCGGCCTGGTCCGGGGCGTTTGCGTTTTACTCTTTGCAGGCGTCGTTTACCCCTGGGT
>JBAPPP010000346.1:0-1755 GCA_049280175.1 Rhodanobacter sp. | reverse complement strand
TAGTTCAGCCGGCAACGGGGGCTTTCGCCCGATGGGCGCTGTAAGTCTTACGCGAGAGCGGCAGATGGCACAGGCTTCTCTGAGGGTGTGGGGGTATTGCTGCTGGAGCGCCTGTCGGACGCTCAGCGCAACGGTCATGAGGTGCTGGCGCTCGTGCGTGGCAGCGCGGTTAATCAAGACGGCGCTTCGAATGGCCTGACCGCGCCCAACGGCCCATCTCAGCAGCGTGTGATCTCCCAAGCACTGGCGAATGCCGGGCTCTCGCCCAATCAGATCGACGCAGTCGAGGGCCATGGCACGGGTACGACTCTTGGAGATCCCGTAGAGGCTCAAGCGCTCGTCGCGACCTATGGACAGCAACGCAGCGACGATCATCCATTGTGGCTGGGCTCTATCAAGTCGAACATCGGTCACACTGTGGCCGCCGCCGGCGTGGCTGGGGTGATCAAGATGGTGATGGCGATGCGTAACGGCGTGCTGCCCAAGACGCTTCACATCGATGAGCCTTCCGCCAATGTGGACTGGAGCGCCGGTGCGATCTCCTTGCTCCGTGAAGAACAGCCGTGGCAGAGTAACGGCGATCCCCATCGGGCAGGGGTGTCCTCGTTCGGCATCAGCGGCACCAACGCGCACGTGATCCTCGAGCAGGCCCCTGAGGGCGAGCGGATTTCGACACCTGCGAGCATCACCGCGACATCCGCGAGCATCACCGGTAACGCTCCCACGGCCGATGATGTCGCAGGACCAGAGCATGCCGTAGAGGAGGGCTTGGTGCCCTGGGTTCTCTCGGCAAAGAGCGATGAGGCGTTATGCGATCAGGCGCGGCGCTTGCACGAGCATGTCGATGGTAACGCTGAGTTTGGGTTGCTGGATATCGGATACTCGCTGACCGGGCGCTCGATGTTTGAGCATCGTGCGGTGGTATTGGGAAGCGAGCGAGCGCGGCTGTTGGGAAGCCTTCAAGCATTGGCTGGCGGTGAGACTGAACGGCGGGTGGTACGTGGCATCGCCGACGATCAATCTCGTCTGGCATTTCTCTTCACCGGCCAGGGCGCCCAGCGCGTCGGTATGGGCCGAGAGCTGTATGAGACCTTCCCAACGTTCAAGAGCGCGCTTGACGACGTCTGTGCAGAGCTCGACGAGCATCTGGAGCGGCCCTTGCGCGAGGTGCTCTTCGCCGAGGCGCAGACCCAAACGACCTTGCCCGAGGGTGTTCCTTCAGAGGGTTCTTCTGCGACGGGATCTGCCTCTGAGATGTACCCAAATGCACAGCTCATAGATCAGACGGCTTATACCCAAGCCTCGTTGTTTGCTCTCGAGGTGGCATTGTTCAGGCTCCTCGAGAGTTGGGGTATACGCCCGGACTATCTGATGGGTCATTCGATCGGAGAGCTGAGCGCTGCTCACATAGCGGGAGTATTTTCGCTAAAGGATGCGTGCACACTGGTGGGTGCCCGTGGACGATTGATGGGAGCCCTGCCCGAAGGTGGAGCGATGGTGTCCATCCAGGCCTCAGAGGAGGATATGCTGGAGGCATTCGCGGGCCTCAAGGGCAGAGTCGCCCTGGCGGCGGTCAACGGCCCTTTCTCGGTAGTGATCTCCGGCGATGAGGACGTCGTTCTCGAGGTGGAGAGTATCTGGCGCAAGCGGGGCGCCAAGACAAAGCGTCTACAGGTAAGCCACGCGTTCCATTCTCACCGGATGGACGGAATGCTGGCTGAGTTCACGGAGGTCGCCAAGAGCATCACCTTCTCC
>JBAPPP010000345.1:0-6674 GCA_049280175.1 Rhodanobacter sp. | reverse complement strand
CGACACGCGGCTCCATCCGGCCAATCGTCGCGTCTGCCCACTTCCCGGCAGCGTCACGTAAAGCTGCGGTATGTCGACGCCGGCACGCTTGCCACGATTGCTCACATCGAACGCCACGATTAGCCGTCCATCCTTCCAGCTTGCTTGCAGCTTGTCGTAAGCGAAGTGCGTATAGGTCAACCCATGACCGAACGGGAACAGCGGTTCGATACCGCGCCGCTGGAACCATCGATAACCGACGTCCGCACCCTCGATGTTGTAATCCACCGAATCGGCTGGTTGGCCTTGCGGCGGCACGCCGATCGCGGCCATACCGGCACCGGGAATCTGCGGCCGTGGCAACTGCGACTCGTCGCGCGGCCAGCTAAACGGCAGGCGGCCAGACGGTGCCACTTCGCCGAACAGCAATCGGGTGATCGCTTCGCCACCAGCAGCACCCGGATACCACGCCTCCAGCACCGCACCGACCTGCCCCAGCCACGGCATGTGCACCGGCCCGTTGTTCTCCAGCACCACGATCGTATGCGGATTCGCTTTGGCGACCGCCGCGACCAGCGCGTCCTGGTGGTTCGGCAGCGTCATGTCAGGCAGGTCGAACGATTCCGCCGCCCATTGTTCGACGAACACCACAACCACATCCGAATGCGCAGCGAGCTGCGCCGCCGCGGCGATGTCGCGACCATCGTTGAATTGCGCCTTCCCCTGCACACGGCGATTGATCGCCGCCAGCGGCGGCGAAGGCTGATAGTAGGGCGGACCCGGCCAGTCTGGCGGCGCCAGGCCCGGCACCGCGTTGCCAGCTATCGGCATGACCGCCGACGAACCACCGCCAGTCAACACGCCACGATCCGCATGTCCGCCGATCACCGCGATGGACGCCATTGTCGGTGACAGCGGCAGCAGATCATGCTCGTTACGCAGCAGTACGGCACCGGCCTCTTCCGCCCGCTGCGCCACCGCCGCATCGGCGACTGCATCGAGCGGTGCCGGCTGCGATGGATGATCCATCACGCCTACCGCAAACATGCTGCGCAGAATACGCTTGGCCATGTCGTCGATCCGCGCCTGCGGTACCTCGCCCGACGCGACAGCCGCGCGCAACGGTTTGTCGAAGTACACCATCGCGTCGAAAGACTCGCCCGCCGATTCCTGATCCAGCCCCGCCAACACCGCCTTGCCGGCGCTGTGCACGGCGCCCCAGTCGGACATCACGAAACCCGGATAGGCCCAGTCGTGCTTGAGCACCTGATTGAGCAGCCAGTCGTTTTCACAGGCGTACACCCCGTTGACGCGGTTGTACGCGCACATCACCGCACCGGGATGGCCGATACCGATGGCGATCTCGAACGCGAGCAGATCGGATTCACGCGCGGCCTTCGGATCGATTTGGGACGTCAGCGTCTGCCGCCCGGTCTCCAGCGAGTTGATCGCATAGTGCTTGATCGTGGCGATGACCTGCTGACTCTGTATGCCCTGTATGGCATGGCCGACGATGGTGCCAGCCAGCAGCGGGTCTTCGCCCGCATATTCGAAATTGCGCCCGTTGCGCGGATCGCGCTGCAGATCGACGCCACCAGCCAACAATATATTGAAGCCTCTGCGGCGCGCCTCATTGCCGATCATCGCGCCACCGGCAAACGCCAGCTGCGGATCGAAGCTGGCCGCCGTCGCCAGCCCCGACGGCAATGCCGTGGCACCCTTGCCATTCAAATCGGGCCGCGCCACACCCAGCCCGGCATCGGTCTCCTGCAACGCGGGCAGACCGAGTCGGGGTATCGCCGGCACATATCCCGCCGAATTCAGCGCACCAGCAGGCATCGGCTTGCCATTGTTGGCTTCACCAAAATCGGCGCGGATCAGACGAAACTTCTCGTCCTGCGTCATCGCCTTCAGCACCAGTTCGGCGCGCTGGTCAGGCGACAGTGACGTGTTCATCCACGGTCGCAGTGGCACATCCGCCGCTCCCATAGCCATCGTGGTGATGCAAAAACCACACGCGGCCATCAGACAACGGGTCAGACGAAGACTTGATCCCATCGCAGCACTCCTTCACTCGATGATCGACAGATGACAGGAGGACGGACTATGCAACAAAATGAAGACGGGCTGGTAAAACCTCGCATGGCCAACTTCACTCGCGGTGCCCGCGTGGTTTAGCCCGAGCGCGTTTTCTGGCGCCCACGGCTCGGAGCTCGTTTTGGATCGTCAAGGCTCCGCCGTCGCTCAATTGTTCCATCCACGACAAGGTGTCGACGTACGACAGGAACTGCTGGAGATACCCGGGCGAAAGCTCGCGCATGAGTGTGAGCGACCGATGTACGAGGCTGCCCGAATTGAGCGGACCGGCATCGGTGGGCACTTGCTCCAGCGACTGCCGCACCTGGCTATCCGTTCGGAGCTCGGACCAGATTTTTCTGAACTCTTCGAGCACCTCCAGTGTTGGAAAGGTAGAGGGCCGGGGTTCCACATAGTTGGAGATGTGATCGGTCAACCCGGCTAGCGCTCCACCAGCCGGCGCACATGGCGTTACCGCGCTTTCGGCAGCGTCGACGTTGGATGCCGCCATGGCCAGATCATCGGCATAGGCTTCGAGAAGCTTGGACAATCTGTCGTCCAGAATACGTCGCGCCTCGCCGTCATGACCTGCAGCGCGGCGCTCCAGCGCCTCGATGAAACGAAATCGCATAGGATTCAGGCGATCGGCGTTCTGCTCGCGCCACGCATCGAGTATCGCCCGGGTGCGTGTCCCGACATTACTCATGAGGCTTTGATGTTGCCGTCGGCTGCTTCGGGATGGGCGAAATTTCCACTCGCCGGTTTCTGGCCCGCCCCTCGTCATCGGCGTTCGAACTTACGGGCTGCTCTGAACCGAACGCTGCTGCAAATACCGAGGAGGCCGGGAGACCATCGGTAATCAACGCACGGGTCACGGTCAACGCGCGCTCAGCTGACAGCTCCCAGTTGTCGGCGAATTGCTGGTTGCCATCGCGCACTTGCCGGTCGTCGGTGAAGCCGCTCACCATCAGGATTTCGTCGCGAGACTTGAGGTAGTCGGAAAGCGGAGCCGCCAGGCTCTTCAATACCTCGCGCCCTTCGGGCTGAAGCTGATCGGAGTTCAGCGCGAACAACACGCTGCCGCGAATACCGATGCGCCCATTGACCAGCGTCACACGGCCTGCTGCCAGCGGTACTGCCAAAGCCTGCTCCAACGTCACACGGCGTTGCGCCTCGGCCTGTCGCTGCTTGACCGCTTCATCCAGTTTGTTCGAGAGCTGCAGCTGCACGCCAATCACGCCCACCAGGATCAGCACAAACGCGCCCAGCAACACCGACATCAAGTCGCCGAAGGCGGCCCAGATGGGCGCCGTCGATTCCTCGACGCCATCAAGTTCGTCGCTCATGCCATTTCGGCCCCGGCGAGCGCCCGTTGCTCGGCGAGCTGTTGCATTTCCTCGATGATCTGCCTCTGCGACAGCATGCTCAGGTCGATCACTTCCCTGGCCTGCGCGACGTAGTAAGCCAGCTGTTCGTCACTGCGCGCAAGAGACTTGTCCAACGCGGCTTCGATGCGCTGCAGATGATCCATCAACAGGCCGTTCGATTCGCCAAATGTGTGTACGGCCACGCTGAACGCTTCGCCCAGGCTTGCCACCTCGACCGCACTGCCGGTGACTTGCGCGGCCACCGCGCCGAGCTTGCCGGTTTCGGCCTCGATATGGTCGGTGAACCGGGTGCTGACGCGGTCCAGCAGATCCGCCGACGTGGCAACTAGCGCGTCGACGGCCAACCGCTGCTCGGTGGACGCGTGGTTCACGGCATCGAGCAGGGTGTCGAGCGTGGCCATCAGACGGCTACGTTCTTCCAGCATGGCGGTATCGCGGACCATGCTGTCGGAGAGTTTCTGGCGTAGCTCGGCAACGACTTCGGCCGCCGCCTTTGGCGCCTCGGACGCAGCTTCCACGAGCCGGGAAATCTCGGCGATCGTGGCGCTGGCATGTGCTTGTGTCTGTGCCGAGATATCGCGTGCGGTCCCCGCGAGGATGTCGCAGATCTCCTGCTGCCTGCTCGCGGCGTGCTCACCCGTTTGCTCCCAGTTCTTGCTCAACACAGCAGCCATTGAGGCGAACGTCTCTGTCCAGGTCGTCAACCGTTCCTGATCCCGCGACTCCAGTACCGCCTGCACGTCCGCATGCGACTGGTGCACGGTGCGAACCAGCGACGTTGCGTGCTCCTCGAAGGTTGCCGCCGCCATGCTCAACGCCTGCTGATTGCGCGCCGCCAGGTCCTCGTTGAGGGATTCCTGTTGCGACAGCGCGTTGTTCCATGCATTCGCCACGCTGCCCGCCGTGACCTCGAGATGTGCAGAGACGCCTTCCAACAGACCGACCGAGCGTTGCTCGAAGGTTTCAGTGAATCGCTGCAATGAGCTGCGCAAGTCTTGCGCAAGAACCTCGTTCGATCGTTGGTGCTCCGCCAGTGCATCGTTCCAGATAGCTGCCATGGTCGTAGTGGTCGTCTCGAGACCGGTCGACAGACCCTCCAGCTGACGCTGTACGGCCTGCGTGACGGTGTCGTGCAGCGATGCCGTTTCGCGTGCGAGCCCAGCCATCGTGGCTTCCATCGCCGGCTGCAGCGCCGCCCCGACGGCAACGGCACTCGCGGCGACGCTCTCCTTCAACGATGCCTCCACGGAAGAGGCAAGGCGCGTGTAGGTAGCCTCGGTCTTCGCGTGGAACGTTTCATGGCCAGCCATTTGCCGCTCGCTTGCGACCGTGTTCTGTTGCTCGATGGCCGCCATCATCATCTGCAGACGATCGACCAGGGTGGGCATCAATGCGGTCTGCTGCTGCAGGAGCTTGAACGATTCCTCGCGCTGATGATTCTGCGAGTAGATACGCAACGTCGTCGCGATTTTCACGTCCAGCAGCTGCACTGCCTGCAGCCGCTCGCGCCGACACAGTGCAGAAAGCAGCCCGAGCATCGCCGAGCTGGCCACGCCCGCGATCGAGGTGCCGAACGCAAATCCCAGCCCCTTGACCGGTGCGGCGAGAGAACCACGGATAGCCTGCAGATCCGTCGCGCTTTCCAGCGCCATGCCCGTGCCTCTGAGGGTCGCCATCATGCCCAGCAGCGTGCCCAGCATGCCCAGCAATACGAGCAAGCCAACCAGATACGGCGTCAGCGTCGGCATCGGCAAGGCCGCGCGCTCACCTTCGACGCGCAGGCGTGTCGCGTTGCGCAGGCTGGGATGCAAGCGAGCGAGCCAGTCGCTCAAGCTGGCCGGCGCTGCGGACAAATCCGTAACGCCGCGCGTCAGCGTGAACGTGGCCTGCCGATAGCGATACAGCTCAAGTCCGCCCGCCAGGTAGCACGCGCCGATCAACATCGTCACGGCCACCGCCAGCGGATTGGATCCGATGTAGCCGGCGCCGATCCAGCACACGGCGGCAAGGCCGACAAAGAACACGGCGAGATTAAGCAGATTTCTGAACATGATTTCCCAGTGAGTGGGTGCGAAGCGCTGCGAGCAAACCTTCGACCGGTTGAAAACGAACGTCCAGTTCGGCGAGCAAGATGCTCTGCACGTCCTTGCGAAACACGTCGAGCCAGGCGCCGGGCGCTATCGCCGAGGTGTCCTCCGACGCCTGCGCGTCGGCCAACATCTTCTGCTCGGCCAGACGCAACCGTTCGAAGTGTTCGCCAAGCAACGCAGGCACTCGGGTCAGCAGCGTCTGCTCCCGCGGGCTCAGCACACGCTCCATGGCTGCATCTACTGCCGCCAGCCGCGCCAAGTCGACCGTCCTCTGGGCAAGCATGTCCCGCAGACGGCCTCGCAGGTTACCGGTGGCCGCCTGCATCTTCCGCTGGATGGCGAGATAGCGCTGACGAAACACCGAGTAATCGACGGCCTCCTTCGCGCCATCTTCCTCGGCAAACGCGTGCTCAGCCCCGCACTGCCTTGCGGTGGCGAATGCACGATCGCCAGCGATGGCATTCACCAGCGAGGCATGCACACGGCTGCACTCGATTTCTTCAGCACTGCCAAAGGTCGGCACGTCGGAGCCCACCGCAGATGGCTTGCCATCAAGCGCGGTGGACAGCACCACGGCATGGGTCCAGTCGAGCCAATGGCCCAACCGATCCGAGAGCGATTGTCTGGATGGGGAAACGTCAACGTCCGTCAGACGAGCAAGCAGGCGAATGAACGTCGGGCCACGGACACTTGTCCGTTGAGGAACTTGCAGCATATTTCTGGCTGACAAACCGCCATTTTACACGCTAACCGGGTAGAGGCTGTGACCTATCGAGCGATCAGGTTTGCAGCCTTCGGCTTGCACAAACGCCCTCATGAGTTTTTCGCTGAATAGCGGATGTCCAAGGTGGGTTTGACACCCGCTTCAAACCAAAGAAAAAGGCGCCCGGGGGCGCCTGAGTCTTTGTTCGCAATGGAGGCCAAGGTCGGAATCGAACCGGCGTACGCGGCTTTGCAGGCCGCTGCATGACCACTCTGCCACCTGGCCATTGCTTGGTGCATCGCGACCGTGATGATCGCAGGTTGCTTCAAAAAAACAAAACCCCGGTGAGCCGAGGCTTTGCTGAAAACTGGAGCGGGAAACGAGACTCGAACTCGCGACCCCGACCTTGGCAAGGTCGTGCTCTACCAACTGAGCTAT
>JBAPPP010000344.1:0-4441 GCA_049280175.1 Rhodanobacter sp. | reverse complement strand
CCCCGAAGTGGACGAAGTGCTGAATTTGATCACGTTGCAAATGGGCCCCGACGTCATGGTCGCGGTGAAGGCGCGAATGATGCCGGCAACCAGCGATCGCGACCTGATCGACGCGATCAACACCGTCGAGCGCGCGATGAAGGATCAGTTCGACGACGTGCGCTGGAGTTTTTTCGAGCCGGATATCGCGGACTGATTGTTGCGGTCGAAGAGTCGGAGGGCCTCACGCAGTAGAGGGCGATGGCCACAGTAACGGCGTCATGGCGACGCGATGACCGCGATGACCATGGCCAACCAGATCGAGACGACGCCCGCGGCGAACATCCGCCTGGCAGCAACAACTCTCTCGGCGCCCTCTTCGGCAACCGGCGTGGTGACGATCCAGGCGACCGAGCCCAGCGCCGCAAAGCTGGCGAATGCCAGAAACACCACAAACCGATCCGTCCAATGCCAGGGTGCCGGCTCATGCACATCCCAGTAGCCGAGAAACGCCATGCCCAAGGCACACATGGTGGCGGAGGCAGAGCAAAGCCCCACGATCGAACCTGCTGGTGCGCGCATATCAATGCCCCAATGCTGGTTGCCCATGGACATCAGCGTAGCGCACTCATCCGTGCCGGTGCGCGACTTTGCGTGAATCCCGAGGCCGGCGCTGCAAGCCATCGCAACCGGCGCACGCCCATCCGTATCTAAAGCTGCGAACACTGCCCAATTCGCGCTCTCAAAGTCGGGCGACGATGAAGATCGTCATCGTCCTGGCGCGCTGAAGCTGTGTGGATAAAACATCGCAGATTCGACCGGGGTATTCCATGAAGCTTTTCATTCTGATCATCGCATGGCTCTTCTCCCTGGGTGTACTTGCCCAATCAACCGAGCTGGACGGGTTCATTGGAGCGTATGCGAAGGAGCACCATTTCAATGGCTCGATCTTGATAGAGCAGCACGGGGACATCCGCTACGCCAGGAGCTTTGGGCTGGCCAATATTCCCTTTGAAGTTCCCAGCACCCAGCAGACTCGATACAAGATCGCTTCCATCACCAAGCTGTTCACTTCAGTGTTGATCCTGCGGCTCTATGAGCAGGGCAGGATTGATCTGGACAAGCCGATCCAAACCTACCTGCCCGACTACGCGGGCGAGGCCGGCAACAAGGTTTCCATCCATCAGTTGCTCAACCACACCTCCGGCCTGCCGAGTTTCGATGGGATCTCCGATCAGGCAACAGCCGTTCGTGATGGCATCCCCGTCTACCAGATGCCCCACACCAGTGATCAGCTGCTGACGAAATATTCCAGCGGTCAACTCATCAGCGTTCCCGGCAAGGTGTTCAACTACAACAATGCCGATTACGTCGTACTCGGAAAAATCATCGAGCATCTATACGGCAAATCTTATGAGCAGGTACTCAGGGAGAGAATTCTGCAGCCCCTGAAGATGAATGACAGCGGCATGTTGCATCAGGGCGACATCATTAACGGCCTGGCTGACACCTACTTCTATCGCGACGACCGCAAAGTCTTGTCCAACGACCTGCCGGCGTATCCCGAGAACTGGTACGCCGCTGGGGCGATGTACTCAACCACCGGCGACCTCTTGAAATTCTCCCAGGCCCTGTTCGGCCTGAAGCTGATCAAGCAGGCAACGCTCGACCTCATGATCAAGCCTGGACTGGACGACTATGGCTATGGGTTATGGTCGTACGACACCACCTTGAAGGGAAAGAAACACCCGGTGGTAAAAAGACCTGGCGCGATCATGGGTGCCCAAAGCCAATTTTTCCACGTACTCGATCAAGACATCACGATCATCATTCTTGGCAATACAGGAACGACGGACTCGGACGTGTTCGTGGCCGAAATTGCCAAGCGAGCGGTCGACTGATTCGATGCGGCCGAAGTGCGCTGCGAAACAAACGCCCGGTCTTTGGCATCTTCCTGTCGAAAAGCGTCGATGCAACCCGATCCTGTCTTCACGCGCTAGCTCAAGACGTCATTCGACCTGCCCCACGAGATTCGTTTTCGTGGCAACCGTATATGTCTAGTTAAAGGTCAGTTCACGCATCGATTGACGTCGCAAACAGGCCGCCGCAAACAGATCAGTGAATCGTGCTTCCCAGCGCATTAGCGCGGTAAACTCTGCTCGTGACCCCATAAGCAGGGATGCACTCCTCGCACTGTTGGAGGTATCCCCATGATCCGCCTCGTTCTGATCGCTCTGCTCACCTCCCTTGCGTTCGACGCCTACGCGTCGTCCGAGACCTGCCTCATCACCGGCACCGCTTACGACTATTCCGGGCGACCCATGCCCAACGCGGTCGTTCGCCTGATCGACCAGCAAACGCACCAGACCGCCTACCGTGCGTCAGATGCGAATGCCGCGTTCGCGTTCACCGATCAGTTACCGGACAGCAGCGGACAACGCTATCGGCTCGACGTGCTGAGTTCGCCCACCGTCGTCGTCGGCAGCCGCATCCCTACGCGCTCCGTGCTTGGGATCGCCCCTGCTTTTGCTTGCGAAGCGGGCCAGAGCGTGCATGCCGACGTAAGGGTCGCCGTGCTCTGATACGACAGCTCCAGCCAGAAGCTGGCAATGCGTCATAGTTCGATATAGTTCGGTGCCTCCTGCCACGATGGCCCGAGGCACCTCTTGTTTATCCGCCGCAGACGTTGTGGATAGGTTGAACGCGTAGCGTCACTTCTTCATTTCCAGCAGATCCCACGCATTTCCATACAGATCTTCAAACACCGCAACCGTGCCGTAAGACTCTTCGCGCGGCTCTTCCCGAAAGCGCACGCCAGCAGCGCGCATGCGGTGCCAGTCGCGCTGAAAATCGTCGGTGTGCAGAAACAGGAACACACGACCACCGGTCTGGTTGCCGACGCGCGAGACTTGCTCGCTGCCTTGTGCCAGGGCCAGCAGCAAACGGGTTTCCAGCGAGCCGGGCGGAGCCAGCAACACCCAACGCTTGCCACCGCCGAGGTCGGTGTCTTCGATCAACTCGAAGCGAAGCGCGCGCGTATACCAGGCGATCGCCTCGTCGTAATCGGACACCACGAGTGCCAGCGCGCCAAGGTGTTGTTTCACTTTGCACCTGCCTTGAGGGTGGGCAGCGGACCAAGTTCTGCCTGCAGCTTCTTCGTCAACTTCAGGCGCACCAGCACATAGGCGTTCAGCACAAACGACTCCAGCTCGGCTGTGGTGAAGCGCTGCGGCTCGACGACCGAGATCCAATGCGCCCGCGCCATATAGGCCGCAGGAATGATGCCCGGTTGATCGGTGAGCTCAAGAAAGCGCTCGTCCGCCACCTTGAACGACAACCGGCCGCCTTCGCTGCCGTCCGACGGTGTCACCGCAAACATCTTGCCGCCAACACTGAGCACCAGGTCCGCGCCCCATTTGATGTCGCGCGTCACGCCGGGCCAATGGCCGCAGCATGCCTCGAGCTGGTGCGAAGTCATACCCATTGTCGACTTGGCCATGCCTCATTCCTCTTGCTGATGGGTTGCATTGTGGCCGGCGTGGCAGTGATCGCAAACGGTCCCGTAAGCAGCGTCGCCGCCGCCAGGACAGCCTTCACCCATACGACGCGGGCTATGCGGCATTAAGCCGCCCCACCCACTGGATGGCATGGGCCTCTTTATTCATGTTGCAGTGCACACAGTACGGTAAAGTATGGTCATGCTACCGATACCCGCCATCGACTTTTCCGCCCCGTCGCAAAACGCCGTGCTGCCACCGCGCAGCCGCGACCGCTTTGCGCCACGACTCGTGCAAGTACCACAAGGCGAAATCGTGGCCACCCACGATCAACGCCAACTGCGCTTGCGCAGTATCGACGCGACCGACGTGGACGCGTTGCAGCGCTGCTTTGTGCGGCTTTCGCCGGAGGATATCCGCCGCCGTTTCCTGCACGCGATGTCCGAGCTGCCCTTACCCATGGCGCAGCGCCTGTGCCAGATCGACCCGGCACTGGAAACCGCGCTGGTGCTGGTGGACGAAACGGTCACGCCGGCCGAGATCCGCGGCGTTGGCCGCATCTATGTCGACGAGGCCGCCGACAGTGCTGAATTCTCGGTGCTGGTGGAGCATGAGTGGTCCCGCGTCGGGCTGGGCGCCATGCTGATGAAGCGACTGGTCGACGACTGCCGCCGCCGTGGCGTGGCGGAAGTCTGGGGCTATGTACTGCTGGAAAACCGGCCGATGCTGCAGCTGTGCAAGGAGCTTGGCTTCGTGCGGCGCCTGCAACGCAACGAGCCGGGCACCGCCCAGATCACGCTGAGGCTTTGACGCCGCGGGGCGGTCTGGGGCTGTCGCGTTACACTTGCCCGCTTTCCCCGTCGCGGCTCAATGGCTGCGCCTTGAACACGCGTCCCCTATGCCCAGCCTGATCCCGCACCCTCCCCTGCCCACCACGCCTAGGCAACGCCGTTACTGGACGCCGC
>JBAPPP010000343.1:0-4741 GCA_049280175.1 Rhodanobacter sp. | reverse complement strand
TTTGCCGCGACGGCCGCATCGTCGCGGGCCACCAGCCAGCTGAAATTGTGAGTCCGCTCGATCGAATCATAATCACGGCCGGTGGTATCGCAGTGCTGATGGAGGATTGCGAATTTGTGCTTCACGGTCGCGAGGTCACCACCGACGTTGCAGGCATCGGCGAGCCGGGCGACGGCGCGTAAGGTCATCTGCTCACCGCCGCCAGCGATCATTACGGGCGGACGTGGCTTTTGGACCGGCTTGGGTTCGAGAATTGCGTCCTCGACGTGGAAATACCGACCGTGAAAAGTTGTACGCGGTTGGCTCCACATCTGCAGAATAAGTTGGACGGCTTCCTCCATTTGTCGGATGCGCGTCGCCGGCCTGGGCGGGAACTCCCAGCCGTATTGCTTGTATTCGCCCTCGAACCAACCCGCGCCAATGCCAAGAGTCATCCGCCCGTGGCTGATCTGATCAACGCCGGCGGCGATTTTTGCCAGATGCGCCGGATTGCGATAGGCGACCGAGGAGGCAAGCGTCGCAAGCCGAATGCGGCCGGTGACGGATGCCAGCGCTGATAGCACCGTCCAGCCCTCCATGAACGGCTCGGTCGGTGCGCCGACACCGCCGATCTGGATCAGATGATCCATGACCGAGAACCATACGAAGCCGTTGTTCTCGGCCCATAGCGCCTTGGCCTTGATCCCATCGAATGCCTCAGTCGGGTTGGGACCATATACCCATGATGGGTTGTGAACACCGAATTTCATTAGGACTGCTCCGGGTTGAACTGTGGATGCCTCAAAGAGACCAACCGATGTAGCGAAGTAATCCGGCCGTGACGGACCCCGGGGAGGTCCGCCACGACACCGCCGAAACACTCGTTACAGCGCCACGTTGATAATCCGCGCCTGCGTGTATTCCTCGATTCCCTCCTGGCCGTTCTCCCCGCCGATGCCTGACTGCTTGGCGCCGCGGAACGGCACGTCGAACGGCATATCGAGCCACTTGTTCACCCATACCGTGCCTGACTCAACCTTGGAGGCGACGGCGACACCGCGTTCGACGTCCCCTGCCCACACCGATCCGCCAAGGCCGTACTCGGTGTCGTTGGCGCGGGCAATGGCATCATCGACATCCTCGAAGGACAGCACCGGCAGAACGGGTCCGAACTGCTCTTCGCGGACCAGGCGCGCGTTGTCGGGAATGTCCCGCACGATCGTGGGCGCGATGAAATAGCCTTCCCGCTCCAGTGCGCCGCCGCCGGCGATCACCTTGCCGTTGGCCCGTGCGTCCTCGAGAAAGCCCTTGACCTTTTCGTACTGCATCTTGTTCTGGAGCGGACCGATCGCAGTGCCCTGCTTGAGACCGTCGTCGACCACTGCCTCATCCGCCAGCCGCGCGAGTTCGCTGCATAGCTCTTCATAAATGCTTGAATGGGCGTAAACCCGCTTGGTCGCAAGGCAGATCTGGCCGGCGTTCGACATCGCCGCGTCGAAGATTTTCGGTGCGACCGTCTTGACGGCGACATCGCCGAGCACGATCGCCGCGTCATTGCCGCCCAGTTCGAGCGTCAGCCGCTTGAGACTGGAGGCGACGGATTCCATCACCTTCTTGCCGGTAACGGTCGAGCCGGTAAACGAGACCTTGGCGATGTCCTTGTGTTTGGTCATCAGCGCGCCGAGGTCGTTGGCGTCGACGATGATGTTTAGTACGCCTGGCGGCAGCATGTCAGCGACCATCTCGGCGAACAGCAGCGCGGTCAGGGGCGTTGTCGGCGCCGGCTTGGCCACGATCGTGTTTCCGGTGATCAGCGCCGGGCCGGTCTTGATCACCATCAGCAGCACCGGGAAGTTCCACGGCATGATGGCCCCGACCACGCCGAGCGGCGTCCGCTGCTCAAGGATCCGCTCCCGCTCCGTCTCGCGGATGATTTTCGTCTCGACCTCGGCGACGGCGAAATAGCGCATGCCTGCGATCGCGCCCATGACCTCGCCGGTTGCCTGCGCGGTCGGCTTGCCCTGCTCCTGGGTCAGCAGCCGTGCGAACTCGTTCATGCGCGTTTCCAGTGCATCGGCGATCGCTTCGAGTTTCTTCCGGCGTTCGCTGAAGCTCAGCGCCGACCAGGCCGGAAACGCTGCCTTGGCCGCCGCCACCGCCTCGTCAAGTTGGGCCTCGTCGGCGCGTGGACAGGTCGCCAGCACGCCGCCCGTCGCCGGGTTGAAGACGTCGAGCGTCATGGCGCCATCGACCAGCTTGCGGTTGATCAGCAGCTTGTAAGCCATTGCATCCTCCAGAAGTCGTTATTGATCGCCAGAGCCGCGATCGCGCGTTCCAGACCCATTGTATCGCTATGAGGCGTCATATACGACCGGACATAGAGCCTGGTCGAGAGCGGAGGGGGAAATCGGAGCCTCCGTGGCCATATGGTCGATCGATTCTGTCCTCGATTACGGCACAGTTGCTCGGGGAAATACCCAGACGCTCGGCGGCCAGAAGAAAAATGCCGGGGCTCGGCTTGCCTCTCGCAACCACGTCGACGCTGAAGATGCGTTGTTCAAAGCGATCGGATAGACCCAGTACTTTGAGGCAAAGGCGCAACCGCGCGCCCATATAGCGCTGAGGGCGTCGGCGAAAGTGGTCACGCGACCAAGGCTCAATACCGTCTCTGCCAAGACGGCATTGGCCAGAGCTTCGCTGTCCGCGATGACACCGTCGAAATCAAAAATCAGCCCGTGCATCGCCATTGGCTTCCTCGGACCGCCACGTTTTGTCCCATTGCATCCACCGGCGTCCCGGCTCAAATCGCGATCCTCTCAACCTCGTCAGTTGCACTATTATTCGTGCCGGGAGAGGCACGGCAGCAGGCGATCATCCCACTTTGAACAGGGGAGACGGGGCTGGCCGAAAGCAACCGCTACATTATCGGCCTCAATGGCAAAACGGTATTCGTCGTCCGAAACGTTCCGGATCGCTTAGTCTCATCTTGTGGCTGGCGGAGGCGCGCAAACCTGATCGTACGCATATCGCTCCTTGAGCGAACCGAAATGCTCGAAGACATCGAGCGCTACCTCGAACGCTGGCCGTGTGATCTCTACATGTGAAGTCCAGCAACCCAGTTGTTGATAGCTTGAGATACACTGCGCCAGGACATCAAGCTCGATTGAGGGAAAGAATGATTTTTCCGCTTTTGCAATCTCAATTGCCGACGTAGCCAGCATGTAGGCTCGTGTATTCGTGTAGGCGCGCATGAAGGCCTTGGCGACATCGGATTGCAACCAGTCCCGCGTCGCCGCGAGGCTCGAAAAAGCGACAGGTCCGATCTTCGGGCCGCATTGCGCAACGATGTGCCAAACTCCATCGGCCTCGAGCTGCTGCGGGAAGGGCCCTTGCTGCTGAACATACTGCCCTTTGCCTTCCCGAAACGCCTTATCCATTTCCTCGGCACCACCAACGCCGATGACTTTGAGTTTGGCAAAATCGATGCCTGCCTTGTGGCAGGCATATTTGAACATCGCCAGAGGCTGGCCGCCGCCGAAGAGGATTACCTCCGACCCTTCGAGCTTCTTCCAATCAAAGTCCGGATCGGGAGCCCGACCGGTGATGAAGAACCCGTCCATCTCATTGATCTGCGCAAAATGAATGGCCGTTGGCGTTTCTCCCTTTGCGAGGGATGTGAAGGCCTGGCTTGGAGCGGACTGGATGACGTCGGCACGCCCTTCCTCCAGTGCCTTTACCGCAGAAACGCCAGGCGGCGAGACTGTCCAATCAGCCTCCAGCCCCTCAGCCTTCAGGAAGCCACCAGACATCACCGAAATCAGTGGTGAGTAGAAGGCAGAGAACAACGTGAACTCGATATTGATGTGCGCCATTTCGGGGCCTCCTTCTAATCCACGACGGGGCGAAAGCGACTCCGCCCAGCGAGATGCTTGTTCCTGGAGCAGTTGCGTCAGGCAAACCCGGCCAGAGCGTGCGGGGCATAGGGTTCCTCCAGCGCGGCGATATCCTCGGCCGACAATTTCACCTCGAGCGAAGCAAGCGCATCGTCGAGATGCTCCAATTTGGTTGCGCCGACGATGGGTGCCGTGATGACCGGCTTGTGCAGCAACCAGGCCAGCGCGATCTGCGCCCGCGGCACGCCTCGCGCCTTCGCCACCTCGGCGACGCGATCGACGACCCGTTTATCGGCTTCTTCGGTCGTGCTCTTGAACATGCGGCCGTAGGCTTCGTCGGTCTCCGTACGGATGCTTTTGTAGTCCCAGTCGCGGGTCAGTCTGCCGCGCGCTTGTGGGCTCCAGGGGATAACGCCGATGCCCTGATCGGCACAGAGCGGCAGCATCTCACGCTCCTCCTCACGGTACATCAGGTTGACGAGGTTCTGCATACTGACGAAGCGGGTCCAGCCGTTGCGCTCGGCGACCGCCAAGGCCTTGCCAAACTCCCAGGCATGCATCGACGAGGCGCCGATATAACGGGCCTTGCCCGCCTTCACGACATCGTGCAACGCCTTCATCGTCTCTTCGATCGGAGTTTCATGATCGAAGCGATGGATCTGGTAGAGGTCGACATAATCGGTGCCGAGCCGGCGCAGGCTCTCATCGATCTCGAACAGGATGTTTTTGCGGGACAAACCGGCGCCATTCGGGCCGGGGCGCATTCGGTTAAAGACCTTAGTGGCGATGACCACTTCCTCGCGTCGCGCGAAATCGTTGAGCGCACGACCGAGAACCTCCTCGCTCTTGCCGACCGAGTAGCGATTGGC
>JBAPPP010000342.1:0-2181 GCA_049280175.1 Rhodanobacter sp. | reverse complement strand
GCGGTGATCGATGGCGGTTGCTACGGCGCCACCCAGGGACCGCGGCTGGAAACCCGCGCCGAGATCGCCAGGATGAAGCGCGACGGCTGCGATCTGGTCGGCATGACCGGTATGCCCGAAGCGGCGCTGGCGCGCGAACTCACGCTGGAATACGCCTGCCTGGCGCTGGTCGCGAATTTCGCCGCCGGCTGCGGCGACGAGGCGGAGATCAGCATCGAGGAGATCTTTGCGCATCTCGCGGCGGCGACCACCGAGGTGCCGCACATCCTCGCGGCGATGTTGAAGAGCTGAGGGCAGTGTCCTGCTTTGGTTGATCGGTGCGTCGTGACATATTGCGCTGGCCCTGAACATGTTGGTACTTTTCCTCCGCCGGGGAGGGCGGACCAGGGGGGGTAAATGGTTCAGCAAGGTGACTCGGCGCATCCATTCCATGTCCAGAGGTTTACGCAATGCGTTTCGGTACGGTCAAATGGTTCAACGATGCCAAGGGTTTCGGTTTCATCGCACCTGAGGACGGAGGGGGGGACGTGTTCGTCCATTTTTCGGCTATCAACACCAAGGGCTTTCGCAGCCTGCAGGAAGGTCAGCGGGTGCAGTTCGAAGTCACCCAGGGTCCGAAAGGCGCCCAGGCTTCGGGCGTCGAAATCGCAGCCTGATCAACCTGACATCTGTCGTGATGTGATTCAGAAACCCCGCTCCTGTGCGGGGTTTCTTTTTTGGCGGACCCGCATCTCCAAGCCTTCCCTTGGCTGGATCGGGCTGCGTGGTGGCGGAGAGGACTATCTTTCCGGCCCTCAATCCATCCCTACGGCGGCGCATGTCGGCGCGCTTGGTTAAGATGGCGGATTGTGGAAGGCCAGCAGGAGCCGTCGAGTGATCATCAAGCCCAAAGTGCGTGGATTCATCTGTATCACGGCCCATCCGGTCGGCTGCGAGCACAACGTGCTCGACCAGATCAAGGTCACCCAGGCCGCCAGTCATCAGGGCACGGGCCCCAAGCGCGTGCTGGTGATCGGGGCCTCCACCGGCTACGGCCTGGCGTCGCGCATCACGGCCGCTTTCGGCTATGGAGCGGCGACGCTGGGCGTGTTCTTCGAAAAACCCAGCAGCGAAGCCAAGACCGGCACCGCCGGCTGGTACAACTCTGCTGCTTTCGACAAGCTCGCCAAGCAGGCTGGCTTGTATAGCAAGTCGATCAATGGCGATGCGTTCTCGCACGAGACCCGCGCCCGTGCGATCGAACTGATCCAGCAGGAGATGGGTGGTCCGATTGACCTGGTGGTCTATTCGCTGGCTTCACCCGTACGCAAGTTGCCCGATACCGGCGAAGTCGTGCGCTCCGCACTGAAGACGATCGGTGAGACTTTCACCAACACTTCGGTCGACACCAATAAAGACGCAGTCATCGAAGCCAGCATCGAGCCGGCCACCGAGCAGGAAATCAAGGACACCGTCACCGTGATGGGCGGCGAGGACTGGGCGCTGTGGATCGACGCATTGAGCGCGGCCGGCGTACTGGCCAAACACGCCAAGACCGTCGCCTACAGCTACATTGGGACCGAAATCACCTGGCCGATGTACTGGCACGGCACCTTGGGCCAAGCCAAGCAGCACCTGGACAACACTGCCCGTGAACTGCGCAGCCGCCACGCGGCCGAAGGTCTCGAAGCCTACGTCGGCGTGATGAAGTCCGTGGTCACCCAGGCCAGCGCCGCCATCCCGGTCATCCCGCTGTACGTGTCGATCGCCTTCCGCATCATGAAGGAAAAAGGCATCCACGAAGGCACCATCGAACAGATCAATCGCCTGTTCAGTGATCGCCTCTACCGCGCCGACGGCGCCGCTGCAGCCACCGACAGCGACGGGCGCCTGCGTCTGGACGACTGGGAGTTGCGCGACGATGTGCAGCAGGCCTGCAAGGAACTGTGGCCGACGGTGACGACCGAGAACCTGTGGCAGATCACCGACTACGCGGGATACAAGCAAGACTTCCTGAGCTTGTTCGGCTTCGCGCGGCAGGACGTGAATTACGAAGAGGAAGTGGACTCGGATCGTCGCTTCGATTGCGTCGAACTTTGATGCCGTCGTGACCTAGTCGGCGTCGCACTGATGAAGTGCGGCGCGGACCACGTCGGTCGTTCAGGCCACGAACTGCAGTCGTGCCAGCTCGGCGTACAAGCC
>JBAPPP010000341.1:0-4720 GCA_049280175.1 Rhodanobacter sp. | reverse complement strand
GACTTAGTTGCTGGCGCTGGCGGCGGCTGCCGGTGCAGCACTGGTGCTGGCCGGGGCCGGAGCCGTGCTGGGCGAAGCCGGAGCAGCGCCGGTGTCCGGTGCGGGCGGCTGGATGCCAGCTTCCTGCTCGGGCGTCTTCTGCGGCGCATCGGTGATCGGCAGGTAGATTTCGAACTTGGAGTAGGACGTGATGTTGCCACCCGCGTCCTTCACTTCCGGCGTGGCCAGAATGTCGTAGGAGCGGTTGACGACGTCATCGAACTTGTAGCCATGCGTCTGCGCGTAGGCCTTGAGCTCGTCGCGGGTCTGCGGCACACCGTTGTACGCACCATTCCACACGCCCTTGAGCGCCGCACCACCAAATGCCAGCGTAGCGCGGACATTGCCGTCCACTACCAGGCGAGCGAAGCGATCACGGCTACCCGGCGTGAGGGCGGCATTGGCAGCATCAGCCGTCGAGCTGGCTTCTGCCGGCGCGCCACCAGCATCCAGCGCGGGCGGCGTTGCTGCGGTCAACTGCTCGCTCTGGCCGTTCACGGTCAGGGTGCTGCTATCGATCGGCAGCGCCACATCGAAGGTGAAGGTCTGGTCACCGTAGTTGGTGGTGAAAATGATGCGCGGACCAGTCACATTCACGCCGAGCTTTTTGGCGGAAGCCTGGATCAGGGCGATCGCCTTGTTGGTCGCATCATCGATTCCGTCTTGACCATCCTTGCGCAGGGACGAGGTCGAAACCAGCAGCACCGGCGTGGGCTGCGTCTGCGCGACGTACGGAATCAGCGTGCTGTAATCGATGTTCGGCACGGAGGCCAGCACGTTCTGCAGGTTGTTCAGACCGAACTGGATGAACGCGTCCGGATCACCATGGATGTACAGGTTGGCGAAACGATTGACCAGGTTCCAGCCGTAGTCCACGTCATACGACCAAAGGATATTGGTCAACTGCCCGCGACTGCCCTGACGCTCCAGGTCCAGCGTGAAATGCTTGTCCATGCCGCGCCAGTCGTTGTCGAGGTTCCAGACAATGCTGGCCTTCTTGGTGTTGCTGTCGATCTTGTCGAAATCCGGCGTGGCGCTGGCGATGGTCAAGCCACCATTGCCGACCTTCGGATCGCTGCTATTCCAGCTCAGCTCGGCGCCCGGACCATAGGCCTGGCCTGAAAACTTGAATTCGACGTGCGGATCGTAGGACCGCAGCACCGAATAATCCGGCAGCCGGCGGAAGTTGTCGAGCACGTCATAAACCTGGCGAATGTCCTTGCCGACAACCAGCGAACGATCCACATGGCCACTGCCGGGCATGACCACAGCGGCCACGACACCGATCACGACTACGATGACCAGGGCAACAAGAAATTCAAGGACACGCATCATTTCCAGAGTTCTCCGAGCGTCTCTACGCCGTACTTTAAAGTGTTGCCCCAGCCGCCAAACAGGCCTTCCCGAAGGGTTCATCCCGTGGGTCGTGGTAGGGGGTCGGCAAATGCCGAAGCTACGGATGTTACTTGCTCGCGGGCTGGAACGCTATTGGCTACTGCCCGATCCCGCGGATGGCTGAAAAGTGAGCTGCAGCAAGCGCCCCACGATATGCAACGCGCATGGATTTCGTCGCAACGCAGCATTCAACGGCAGCGACCGCCGATACGGGAGCCCTGCCCCGCAAACGCGATCAGGCTCAGGTCAGACGATCCCCAGTTCCAGCGCCTTGAGCACTGCCCGAGTACGATCGCGTACGCCCAACTTTGAAAGAATGTTGGACACGTGGTTTTTAACCGTGCCCTCGGCCACTTTCAGCGAATTGGCGATTTCCTTGTTGCTGTAACCGCCGGAAAGCAGCCGCAGGATCTCGGTCTCACGTTCAGTCAGCGGATCGGGCTGTTCCAGGCTGGTGAACTGGTTCTGCATCCGCGCGACGCCCGCCATCAGCCGCTGAGTGACCATCGGCGCCACCAGCGAGCCGCCAGCGGCGACCGTGCGCACTGCTTCCACCAGTTGTTCCAGCGACACATCCTTCAACAGATAGCCACGCGCACCGGCCTTAAGCCCCTGCAGCACCAGCTGGTCGTCGTCGAACGTGGTGAGGATGATCGTCGGCGGCAGCTCATTGCGAACGCCCAGCGCCTGCAGCACTTCCAGCCCGCTCATGTTGGGCATGCGCAGATCCAGCAGCACCACGTCGGGCTTGATCCGCGGAATATCCTGCACCGCCTGCGCGCCGTCGGCGCATTCGGCGACCACGCGGATATCCTCGGCCAGATCCAGCAGCGAGCGAACACCCTGGCGTACCAGATTCTGGTCGTCGACGAGACAAACGGAAATCATCGTGAATCCTCAGGCAACATGACTCAGGAAGTGACCTTGCAGATCGGCGGGAGTGCCGTCCCCGACGCTGACGCATTCTCGCACGCCGATCCGGGCCACCCACATTACGACACACTCAGTGCCGGTGGTTCAAACCGCGTCGGCGCATGAGCCAGGGCGGTCTGTTCGCCCAACGGCAGGCGTATGGTCAAGGCAAAACCTTTGCTGACGCCTGTATTCAGGGTCAAGCTGCCACCGAACTCGGCCAATCTTTCGCGCATGCCGCACAAGCCGTTGCCTGGCCTGAACTGATCGGCACCGCGACCGTCGTCACGCGCGTGCAGGTCCAGCAGATCCGCCTCGGCATAGGCGAAGTGGAGCCACAGATTGCGTGCGCCAGCATGCCGCGCGGTATTCGTGATGATTTCCTGCGCACAGCGCAACAGCACCTGCGCGCGGCGCGGATCCTCCACGCTGAAGCGCGGCGGCATGGTCACGTGCACGTCGAGCCCGGGCACGCCCTCGGTCAGGCTGCGCAGTGCCTGGGTCAGATCGATCGCGTCGTCCTGGCGCAACTCGCTGACCGCCTCCCGTACATCGGCCAGCAGATGCTTGGCCGTGCTCTGCGCGCTGAGCACGTGCACACGGGCCGCCTCGTTGGTGAGGTGGCTGGCCACTTCCAGGTTCAGGCTCAAGGCGGTGAGATGATGTCCGATCAGGTCGTGCAGGTCGCGCGCGATGCGCATGCGCTCGGCGATGCGGCTCGACTCGGCCAGCAGCGCACGGGTGGCACGCAGTTCGGAATTGAGCCGGCGCTGCACCTCGCGCTCTTCGGCCTGCTGGCTGGCCACCGCGGAGGCTACAAACACCAACGCTGCTATGCCCAGATAAAGGCTGGCCTGGAGGAAGCCGAGAGTGAAGCTGTGGTCATACTCTGGAAAAGTGGCAAAGATTGGCACCAGGATCATCTGCTGGAACACCAGCCAGAATATCGCGAGCCAGAACGGCAGCAGCCAGGGCAGCGCCACCGAGGCCACAACCATCAGCATCGCCGACAACCCGCTGTGGCTGTACCAGCCCACCGCCATTGCCGCCGCCGTCATCACGGCCAATCCGAGCAACCTCAGGGCCGGATAACGCCTTGAGCCGAGGTTGCTGGTCAGCAGCCAGTACATCAAGCCGAAGATCAGATAGCACAACGTCCACAGCAAGAGCGCAAAATTGGGGCGATGCAGCTCATTCAGGCGCTCGGTGGCCCAGTTGGTGATCAGCGGCGTGCCTACCGACAGGTACGTGAAGAAGCCCGCATAGCGGAGCAGTCGGATGTGATTGAAAAATGGCAAGCGCATATCGAGCATCATTGGCCGTGCGGAAGTTTCGCGCAATGCGCGAGAAGTCATGCCCTGCCCGACGGTGAATCATCTGGCTCGCCGCTTTACGAAGCTTTTACATGCCTCGGCATGAGATGTACGGGCAACGGCCGCATGCCATAATGAGCCATTGCGCGGGGCCATTGATCGGCCCTGTTCCCGAATCCACCATTGCGGAGCAACGAATGGCCCTTGCCATCCGCGACGTGCGCGAGCACGACCTGGATGCCGTACTGGCGCTCAACAACGCTGCCGGTCGCTCCATCCTCGCCCTAGACGCTGCCCAGTTGCGCTACTTCTACGAGCACGCCGAATATTTCCGCGTGGCCGAAATCGACGACCACCTGGCCGGATTCCTGATCGCGCTGCGTGAAGGTGGCGATTACGAAAGCCCCAACTACCGCTGGTTTGCCCAGCATTACCCGCAGTTTGTCTATATCGATCGCATCGTGATCGCGAATGCGTACCGTCGCCATGGCCTCGGTCGCATCTTCTATTGCGACGTGCACAGCTATGCCGAGGTACGCGTGCCGCTGCTCACCTGCGAGGTGTTCCTGGAGCCGCGCGACGACGTGGTGGTGCTGTTTCACGGCACCTACGGCTTCCAGGAAGTCGGCCAGCAGCGCATGGGCGAACATGGCCCCCAGGTCAGCCTGCTCGCGAAAGATCTGCCCAGCTACGCCTATGTGCGAGAAACCTGGCTCGACCACGGCGGCCTGCCGGAGGTGCCATGGCTGGCCGAACGTCAACGCCCTTTACTTCCTGATACCAACCAGCGCCGCCTCGCCGGAGAGCGGCGCCCATGAATGTGAAGACAGATACCTCTGACGCCTGCGATCTGCGCTTTGGCCAGGTCGGCATGGCCTGCGTGCGGGTGCGCCGCGTTGACGCCGCCGCCTTGTGCGATGAACTGGAGCGGCGTGTCCGCGCCGCCCCACAGATGTTTTCCCGCGCCGCCGTGGTGCTGGACCTGAGCCACCTGCTGGACCTGCCGGACGACGGCACGGTCGACGCGCTGCTCGAGGCAGTGCGTAGCGCCGGCATGCTGC
>JBAPPP010000340.1:0-2047 GCA_049280175.1 Rhodanobacter sp. | reverse complement strand
ACCATGAACATGCCGGTGGGCGCGGGCGCCACCGAGCGGATCTCGCCGACCGGGAAACCGGGCGGAAAACGCCCACCCAGGCCAGACGTCAGCAGGTGATCGCCGACGCGCACGTCGGCGGCCAACGGAATGTTCGGCAGGGTCAGCTGATTGCCATCACGCGAGCCATAGGCGACCGTGCGCAAGCCCGAGCGCTCGATCTCCACCGGGACAGCGTGCGCCGGATCGGTCACCAGCATCACCACCGAAGTGGTCGGCAGGACCTCTTTCACCTGACCCATCACACCATGCGCGTCGATCACCGGCTGGCCCGGCTTGACGCCGTCACGGGCACCCATGTTGAGCGTCACCTGGTAACGGTACGCACCCATATCCACGCCGATCACCCGCGCCAGTTGCACGTTCAGCTCAAGACTGTGTTGGGTATCGAGCAATTCCTTCAGGCGCTGGTTCTGTTCGGCGACCGCGGCCATCCGGTTCAACTTGGCGTTGGCCAGCAACAGATCCTCGCGCAGACGCTGGTTCTGCTCGGTCAGCCGTTCGCGATCGGCGAATGCCACGCTCAACGTGCGCACGCCCACGGCCGGCAACCCGGCCAGCCGATACACCGGCTCAACCACAACCGCTGCCCCGTAGCGCAGACGCCACAGCCAGCCATTGCGATGGTCGAGCACCATCAGCACCATGGCCAGCGCCAGATAGAAAATCAGCCGCAGCGTGCCGGCAGCATTGCCGGCGAACAGGGGCGAGGACTCATCGCGCGCTCGCGCCATGGCCGCGCGTTATTCGGGCGCGAAGAAGTCGCTGCCGTGCTGATCGATCAGCTCCAGCGCTTTGCCACCACCACGTGCCACACAGGTCAGCGGATCATCGGCCACCTGCACATGCAGGCCAGTCTCTTCCGAGATCAAGCGGTCCAGATCGCGCAGCAACGCACCACCACCGGTCAGCACGATGCCGCGTTCGGCAACGTCCGAGCACAGCTCTGGCGGCGTCTGCTCCAACGCCGACTTGACCGCCGCCACGATACCGGCGAGCGGCTCGTGCAACGCTTCGAGGATTTCGTTGGAGTTGATCGTGAACATGCGCGGCACGCCCTCGGCGAGGTTGCGGCCGGAGATCTCGATCTCCCGGACTTCGCTTTGCGGAAACGCGCAACCAATCTGCAGCTTGATCCGCTCGGCCGTGGATTCACCGATCAGCGTGCCGTGATTGCGCCGCACATAGTTGATGATCGCCTCGTCGAAGCGATCGCCACCCACGCGCACCGACTGCGAGTAGACGATGCCATTGAGCGAAATCACCGCGACTTCCGAGGTGCCGCCGCCGATGTCCAGCACCATGGCGCCACGCGCCTCGTGCACCGGAATACCGGCACCGATCGCGGCAGCCATCGGTTCTTCGATCAGAAACACGTCACGCGCACCGGCGCCTTCGGCCGATTCCTTGATCGCGCGGCGCTCGACCTGGGTCGAGCCGCACGGCACACAAACCAGCACGCGCGGACTGGGTCGCAGCAAACGGGTCTTGTGCACCTGCTTGATGAAGTGCTGCAGCATCGCCTCGGTCATGGTGAAGTCGGCGATCACGCCGTCCTTCATTGGCCGCACCGTGGCAATGTTGCCCGGCGTACGGCCGAGCATGCGCTTGGCCTCGGTACCTACCGCTGCGATCGTGCGCGGACCTCCGGGACCACGATCCTGACGAATCGCCACCACCGAGGGCTCGTTGAGGACGATGCCTTGTCCACGCACATAGATCAGCGTGTTGGCCGTGCCGAGGTCGATGGAGATGTCGTTGGAAAAGATCCCGCGAAACTTCTTGAACATGGGTCCGCCGTGGGTCGGCTTGGCTAAAAAGTAAGCTCGCCAGTCTAGTCAGCGCAGCACGCATGCGCAAGGACATTCTCGTTAAGAAATCCTTTTACAACACGACCATAAGCGCGTTTTCTGTACCTGGGAGTGAGCTGCGCGACGATCCAAAAGTCGCCATCTCGGCCGGATGGCGGTACGATTCCACTCTTTGGCCGCGGCCATGGGCTCGACTC
>JBAPPP010000339.1:0-17159 GCA_049280175.1 Rhodanobacter sp. | reverse complement strand
TCCGGAGGGCGGGCTGCGGAAGCAGTCCGTAACCCCAACAAGGCGCCCTGGATTTCGCGCGCGCGAAGTCCAGGAGGCGGCTCTCAAAATCGTTCGATTTCGGGAATGTACGGAAGGTAGTGTTTCCAGCGCTCGACCGATGAACGATAGATCGGTTGACGGGCCTGCCACATGCTGGCCGAAGTGATGGCCGCTGGCGAAGCCGATGTTTCATCGCTCGCGGCAGCCGCAGGAACGCCGACGAACAGTCTCAGTTTTTCGAGTGTCGACTGCGGATCGGAGATCATGTCTTCATAGTCAAGACGATGTATCGGTAGCTGGATACGCTGCTGCCAGTGTTGCATCAACCTGTCATGACCACTGAAGAAATCAGCGATGTCGCCGAAGTCGTTGGCAAATCCGTAATGCGCCTGCGCGAAGCTCTGCGACCAGATGGATAGCGCCGTATCGCGACGACCGCGCTGGCAATGAATGATGCGCGCCTGAGGAAACAGGGCCGCAATCAGGTCGAGGTAGCGAAAATTGTTCGGGTCCTGGTCGATGTACCATCGTACGCGAGGATCATCCTGAACCGCGAGCCTGCGATACAGCTCGGCCGCCTCTCGCAACACGCCCGCATCGTGTTGGTGATTTCCCGCCTGCAGACTATTGGCCATGTAGTTGAGCATCGGCATTTCGCCCCGGTCGCGGACATCCGGGTGCCTCGCCAGTTGGGTCGCCGCCAATGTCGTGCCACTGCGGGGCAAGCCGACGATGAAGACCGGAACGAAGTCGGGCGCCGCGTGCAACGGCTGCTCGAACAAGCGCGATTGCATGCGAGTACCCAGCCATTGCGCCCACGACGCGCGCGACCAGGGTTGCGCCTGTTGTGACAACCGGTTTGCCTCACGCAACGTCTGTGCAGCATTGGCGTAGTCGCCAAGATCGTCATATGCCTTGGCTAGTCCGAAACCCGTGGTCGCCCGCGAGTGCAGGGAATAAGCGGTGTCATGGAAATGGGCGATGAAACGGCCGAAATCCGGATGAGCGCTGGTGTCGTACCGCTGGGTTGTGGCGAGTGCGCCAAGCACGAACCAGGCATTGAGGTCGACGCCTGTTTCCAGTGCGGCGAGATAATGGCTGCGCGCCGAATCGAATTCACCAAGCTCTTTGGCGATATTTCCCGCCAGAACATGCAATTCAGCGCTTGTGCTGCCACGTGCGAACGCTTCGTCGCACAACGTGGCGGCCAATCGCTGGCGCTGACATTGCTGGATGAATTGAGCGCAGCGGAACGTGGTGGCGGCACCCATGTCCGAATGGCGACACAGACTTGCCATGACGTCGCTCGCGGCATTGAGCTGGCCCTGACCCTGCAACAACTTGGCAAGCAGAGTTGCTGCCTCGGCGTGCCCGGGGTGACGGGCGAGGATCTCCTCCAGCACAGCCCGCGCGGGCTCCACCTGCCCCTGCTGCCAGAGCCTCTGTGCAGCGTGCAAGCGCTCTGTGTCGTCTTGGCGGAGGGTGGTCATCTCAGTGGGATCTGGCAGTTTTCGGGGGATCTTTTTGCTGCCGCAGCATATAACAACAGGTGCGAGTGACCATGCGAATGCCAGGCGGTGTTTTCTGCCTTGAGCGCTACGCTTGCACCTGCCTGGGTTATGCTTCGGGCCTGCAAGGTCTGGATATGATTCGCGGCCATTGCATCTTTGTTGCATCGGCGCCAAGCCAACGGCATTCCGCCGCAGGCGTCCCGAAAGTCTTGTTGCCCTTCTGGTTGCAAACGCAATGCTCTTGATGATCGACAATTACGATAGTTTCACCTTCAACCTCGTGCAGTATCTGGGCGAGCTTGGACAGCAGGTGAAGGTCGTGCGCAACGACGCGCTGGATGTGGCCGCCATTCGCGCACTGAAGCCCACCCACATCATGATTTCGCCGGGCCCGGGCACGCCGGACGACTCGGGCGTGTCGCTGGACGTGCTGGCCAAGCTGGGCTCCGAGATCCCAATATTCGGTGTATGCCTTGGCCATCAGGCGATCGGCCAGGTGTTCGGCGGTAAGGTGATCCGCGCCAAGCAGATCATGCACGGCAAGACCTCGCCGGTACATCACCGCGGTCAGGGTGTGTTCGCGGGGTTGCCGGACCCGTTCGAGGCGACGCGCTACCACTCGCTGGTGGTGGAGCAGTCATCGCTGCCGGATTGTCTTGAAGTGACCGCATGGACTGAAAACCCGGATGGTTCGATCGACGAGATCATGGGGCTGCGCCACAAGACGCTGCCGGTGGAAGGCGTGCAGTTCCACCCGGAGTCGATCCTGACTCAGCATGGCCACGACCTGCTGCGCAATTTTCTCGGTTTGCCGTTGAAATTAGCCGCATGAACGGGCACGGGCGCGACATCACGATCACGCCGCAGGAAGCTTTGCAGCGCACGATCGAGCATCGCGAGATTTTCCACGACGAGATGATTTCGTTGATGCGCCAGATCATGTGCGGCGAAGTGAGCCCATTGATGACGGCGGCGATCATCACCGGCCTGCGCGTGAAGAAGGAAACCATCGGCGAGATTACGGGCGCGGCGCGGGTGATGCGCGAGCTGTCGGCGAAGGTGCCCTTCACCGACGCCGGAACTACCGCCGGCCACGAGCACTTGGTCGATATCGTCGGTACCGGCGGTGACGGCGCCTCCACCTTCAACATCTCCACCGCGTCGATGTTCGTCGCCGCGGCGGCCGGCGCGCGCGTGGCCAAGCATGGCGGACGCAGCGTGTCGTCGAAATCCGGCAGTGCGGACGTGCTGGAAGCGCTGGGCGCAAAGATCGAGCTGACGCCGACGCAGGTTGCGCAGTGCATGGCCGAAACCGGCATCGGTTTCATGTTCGCGCCGAACCATCATCCGGCGATGAAGGTGGTCGCGCCGGTACGCAAGGAAATGGGCGTACGCACGCTGTTCAACATCCTGGGGCCGCTGACCAACCCCGCCGGTGCGCCGAACATCCTGATGGGCGTATTCCATCCTGATCTGGTCGGTATCCAGGTGCGTGTATTGCAGCAGCTCGGTGCGCAGCATGCGCTGGTGGTGTGGGGTCGCGACGGCATGGACGAGATTTCGCTGGGCGCGGCGACGCTGGTTGGCGAGCTGCGCAACGGCGTGGTGCGCGAATACGAGATCGAGCCGGAGGATTTCGGACTGGCGATGGCTTCCAGCCGCAACCTGCGGGTGGAGGATGCCGCGGAATCGAAGGCGATGCTGCTGGAGGCGCTGGAGGGCCGCCGTGGCGTGCCGCATGACATCGTTTGCCTGAATGCCGGCGCGGCGCTGTATGCGGCCGATGTGGTCGATTCCATCGACGATGGCATCGAACTCGCTCGTACAACAGTTGCCAGTGGCGCCGCACATGCGAAAATGCAGGCCTTCGTGGCGGCTACCCAACGTCTTTTTGCCGGCTCGATGTAGGAGCGCACTCGTGCGTGATTCTCTTCCATTGACGACACTACATCGCCATTGCGCATAGGATGCGCTCCTGCACAAACAGTGAGATGCCATGACCGACATCCTCAATCGCATTCTTGCCCGTAAGACGGAAGAGATTGCCGAACGCCAGGCGAAGCTGCCGCTGGCGGAACTGTCGGCGCGTATCGCCGAACTGCCGGATACCCGTGGCTTTGCCGCCGCGATCGAGGCGAAAATCGCGGCGGGTCTGCCGGCGGTGATTGCCGAAGTGAAGAAGGCCAGCCCAAGCAAGGGCGTGATCCGTGCGAATTTCGATCCGGCGTCGATTGCGCGTAGCTACGAGGCAGGTGGCGCAGCCTGCCTGTCGGTGCTTACGGACAGCGATTTTTTCCAGGGCAGCGAGGCGTTTCTGCAGCAGGCCCGTGCGGCGTGTTCGCTGCCGCTGTTGCGCAAGGATTTCATCATCGATCCGTACCAGGTCCACGAGGCTCGGGCGATCGGTGCCGATTGCGTCCTGCTGATCGTTGCCGCGCTGGACGACGACGTGTTGCTGCAGCTGTCACTGCTGGCGGTCGAGCTCGACCTGGATGTGCTGTGCGAAGTACACGACGAGGAAGAGCTGGAGCGCGCAATGGCCTTGCCGGTGCCACTGATCGGCGTCAACAATCGCAATCTGCGTAGTTTCGAGACCTCGCTGGAGACCTCGCTGACGCTGCAGGGACTGATCGAATACGACCGCGTGCTGGTGGCCGAATCCGGCATCCATACACCCGAGGATGTGGCGCGCTTGCGGGAGGGCGGCATCCAGGCGTTCCTGGTTGGCGAAGCGTTCATGCGTGCGGAAGATCCCGGCAGCGAATTGCGGCGGCTGTTCGGCACGCCGTGACCGCTATGCTCCCGGGGGACATGAACGTAGTGAATGGGCTGGACAACACGGATGTGGACAAGATGGACGTGGACGCGACGACATCGCCCGTCGTGCTGTTCGACTTTGACGGTGTACTGATTCACGGCGACGCGTTCTATCTGTTCATCCGCGAGCGCTATCTCCGCTCGCTATGGCGTCCATTGCTGGCGCTGCTGTGCCTGCCGCTGCTGTTGCTGCTACTACCGTTCTCGCGCCGGCTGCCGGAGCGCATGCTGGTGCGCATCGCCTTGCTGGGTCTGGGCGAGAAGCGCTATCAGGCCATTGCATGCGGTTTTGCCGCCACGCTGGCGCGCCGGCCGCGCCAGTTCTGTCGCGATGGCTTGCACGCGTTCCGTCGGCACCAGGCAGCTGGCGATCGGGTGATCGTGGTGACCGGCTGCGAGCAGGTCCTGGTGAATGCCATCCTGCAGCAGCTGGGACTGACGAACCTGGAAGTGCTTGCCTCACAGCTGCGACCCGGCTGGCTCGGCATGCGGCCGCTTCGGCACAACGTGGGGCGGCGCAAAGTGCAGCAATTGGCACAGCACGGCCTCACCGCCTGGCAGGTGGCGTACAGCGATTCGCTGCATGACGTACCCATGTTGAAGCCCGCCAGGGAGGTCGTGCTGGTCAACGGCACACCTAAGCTATGCAAAAAAGTCGAGAAGGCGCTCGGCCGGACGATTACCCGCGTCGAGTGGTTCTGAAGCTCGCCGAGGCGACACTGTTGCAGTTGCGCTCCCGCCACCGGAGAGGGCGCTGTGACCGAAGCAGAATCGCAGGTTGGGCATCGCTAACGCTCACCCCAACCTACGACAGGCATCGCCAACGGGTGCGGGTATGGCAGCGCCGTGGAGCAAACACTGGCCGGTATCAATGCATGAACCAGCCAGCGGGGCGTCTTTCGCGCGCGATGCGCCGACCTTAACGTGTGCCGCGCACCACGATGGTCTTGCCGGTGACGTCGATCATCCGTTGTTCTTCCAGCTGCTTGAGCACGCGACCGACCATCTCGCGCGAGCAGCCGACGATGCGGCTCACTTCCTGACGCGAGATGCGGATCTGCGTGCCGTCCGGGTGGGTCATCGAATCCGGCTCCTGGCACAGGTCCAGCAGGGTGCGCGAGATGCGGTTGGTGACATCCATGAATGCCATCCGGCTGACCTGGCGCGAGGTGCGCAGCAGACGGTTGGTCAGCTGGGCGCCGATCGTGAACAGGATCTTGGGGCACTCCTCGCGCAGCGGGCCTTCCATCAGCTGGAACAGCCGCTCGTAGCTGATTTCGGCCATCTCGCATGGAGTGCGCGTGCGCACCATCGATTCGCGCTGTGCCTGCTCCACAAACAGGCCCATTTCGCCGATGTACTGGCCACGGCTGATATAGGCGAGGATCAGCTCACGCCCCTGCTCGTCCTCGGTGCATACCGCCAGCGAGCCCTCGATGACGTAATACAGCGTATTGGCCGGATCGCCCGGGCGGATGATGGCGGTCTTGCCCGGATAACGGCGGCGATGACATAGCGCGAGAAAGCGCTCCATCGCGGCCGGGTCGGGTGCAAACCCGAGCGGCGCCTGGGAACGTTCGAAAGCCTGTTGGAGCTGGTATTTGAGTTGCGCCACGTTCATTCCCGAAATGTTTGTTGTCAGCGGCGATCACCGCCAGCACGGCATGCGCTGTCCGTGACCACCCCGCTGGTGCGGCATTATGGCAAACCTGGGCGACTTGCCGCAGGTTCAGTTTTTTTCCATTTTGCCCCATACTTGGCGGTCTTTACGGCGGCGACGGGTTTGTCGCACGCCGGTCACGAGGGTCGCGGAAGGTTACTACCTGCGCGTCATACCATTCTGCGGGGACCCTTGTCGCTAACCCGCCTCCACATTCTGGCCGATGAACGGTCATGGAGAGCCGCCCGTGGTGAAACCACTTCCCCGTCTGCGTCTGCAGGGTTTCAACAACCTGACCAAGGCGTTGAGCTTCAACATCTACGACATCTGCTATGCGGTGTCCGAAGACCAGCGCCGCAACTACATCGAGTACATCGATGATCAGTACGACGCTGACCGCCTGACCCAGATCCTCACCGACGTGGCGGAGATCATCGGCGCGAACATCCTGAACATCGCGCGGCAGGACTACGACCCGCAGGGCGCCTCGGTGACCATGCTGATCTCCGAGGAGCCGGTGCTGGAGAAGCTCGGCCGCGACACCATTTCCGGTGCCGTGGTCGCGCACATGGACAAGAGCCACATCACCGTCCACACGTATCCGGAAACGCATCCGCACAACGGCATCGCGACGTTCCGCGCGGACATCGATGTGGCCACCTGCGGCGTGATCTCGCCGTTGAAGGCGTTGAACTACCTGATCGACAGCTTCGAGTCGGACATCGTGGTGTGCGACTACCGCGTGCGTGGTTTCACCCGTGACGTGAAGGGCAAGAAGCACTTCATCGACCACAAGATCAACTCGGTGCAGGACTATCTGGCCAAGCACATCCGCCAGAAATACGAGATGTTCGACGTCAACGTGTACCAGGAAAACATGTTCCACACGAAGATGCACATCAAGGACTTCGACCTGGATACGTACCTGTTCGATTCGCACGCCGATGACCTCTCGTTCAAAGAACGCCAGCGCATCGAGCAGCTGCTGCGCCGCGAGATCGAGGAACTGTTTCATGGCCGCAACCTGATGTAACAAAAACCCGCCGAAAGGCGGGTTTTTCGTTGTGGGGCTCCGGCTCGGTAGCCACTTGGTTCTTCCCCCTCTCCCACTGGGAGAGGGTTGGGGTGAGGGTTCGGTTATCGCGGGATCACCCGTTCCGGCCTCGGCTCTTCCCCCTCTCCGTGTGGGACAGGGCTGGGGTGAGGGTTCGATTTTCGCGGGAACATTCATTCCTCGTCACCCCTGCGCAGGCAGGGGCCCAGCGCTCTTCGCGTGGTTCGTTGCGTTAGCGCGAGCTGTTGTTGTTAGAGCGTTTCGTCCTCCTGCGGAGGGCGAGTTACTTCTCTTTTGCTTGTCCAAAAGAGAAGTAACCAAGAGAAAATGACACCCCGCGCAGCGCTTTCTGGTCTCCTGCCCAGAAAGTGCGTGAGGTGAGGTCGGGCTTTTCGACAGCACATCCATGTGCTGGCGAAAAGGAATCGGCGTCCTGCCGATTCCCCCTTCGGGGCCTATCGACCCCACCTCACCGCCGCACAGGGACCCCGGGTAGAGCGGCGCGCGTCCTGCGCGCACATTTTAGAAAAGCAAAAAGCCGGATAAAAAGAAGAGCAGAGCGGGGCAGAGCCCCAGCCAAAACCCAGGCCAAAGCCAAAGCGTCGCGAGTGAAGTCGCCCTACACCCGATACGCCACCGTCTTCATCACCATCGAGCTGAAGTGCATCAGCTGCGGCAGTGGAAACGGCAATTCGATACCGCCGCGCTGCTGCGCTGCCTGTGCGTGACGGATCTCGTCTGTCTGCATCTGCTCCAGTACGGCGCGTGAGCGGTCGTCCTGGACGGGAAGCTCTTCCAGGTGCTCGGCCAGATGGGCTTCCACCTGACGCTCGGTCTCGACCACAAAGCCAAGGCTGACCGGATCGCCGGCCAAGGCGGCGGCAGCACCGATCGCGTAGCTGCCCATGTACCACAGGGGATTGAGCAGGCTAGGGCGGCTGTCCAGTTCCTGCAGGCGGGTGGCACACCAGGCCAGGTGATCGGTTTCCTCGGCGGCGGCATGCAGCAGGTGCCTGCGGTTGTCCGCGCTGCGCGCCAGCGCGGCCTGGCCGAAATACAGCGCTTGCGCGCAGACCTCGCCGGTATGGTTGATCCGCATCAGGCCGGCGGCATGGCGGCGTTCGGTGTCATCCATATCCGTTTCGGCGATATCCGCGGCCGGCGAGGGGCGATGCGCTTGCGGCGAACCGGCGATCGCTTCCAGCGCGCGCTCGCAACCGGCCAGCAGACGGTCGAGTGGGGTTAGCGTGCGAACGGTCATGGGCTCTTCCTGATTCAATGGTCGCTGGTTCAAGGCTGTTCCAATTGTTGCGCCAGCAGGGTCAAGGGGTGCTGGTGCAACCAGTTCAAGCCCTGCGTCTGCATGCCGACGGCCAGATGCAACCGGCAGCCAATATTGGACGACAGTAGTTGTCGCGGTTCCAGTGCGGCGGCTTGCCGCAGTGAGTCGTCACGCAGTTGCGCGGCGCGTACGGGAAATTCCAGCAGGTGACTGCCAGCGGCCCCGCAGCAATACGGTGGCCGTGGCAACGGCATCACCTCAAGCTCGGGCACACGCTGCAGCAGCTGCAGTAGTGCGCCATCGCTGCGTGCCACGTTGATCTGGGTACACGGCAGATGCAGTGCGACCCTTTGCGCCAACGGTCGGAAACGCAGTTGATCGGCGTGTGTCGCCAATAGTTCCAGTGGATCGATCACTCTGACGCCAGGCAGCGCGCGGCGCAGCGTGCCGAGGCAACCGGGTGTCACGGAGATGAGCTGAGTCGCTTCGCTGGCCGCCCACGCCTGGCGTACACGCTGTGCGGCCTGTTCGGCAGACTCCGCTGCACCGCCGTGCAGATCCATTGCGCCGCAGCAAAACGCGGGCAACACACTGACCTGAAATCCCACGGCCTGCAGCAGGGTGATGGCCGCCTGCTGTGCTTGCGCGTCATCGACGCTGGCCACGCAACCGGGAAACAGCGCCAGCGTTGGTTTTCCGGTGGCATCTTGGCTTGCCCGAACCGGTGCGGCCGGAGCGTTGGAAGGCATCATAAGCAGGGCGATCCGCCACGCCGAACGTGGCGGCAGCAGCTGAGCCAGCCAGTTTTTCCAGCGAGGAAAGACCAGCCAGCCGCCGGCCCGACGCAGCCGACGCATCAATACGGGGCGCCCGATCAGGTTCAATAATTGCCGCGGGCGTCGCGGCGCCGGCCCCAGCAGGGCCCGCGTCTCGATCAGCAATTCGCCGAATTGGACGTTGGCGGGGCACACCTTTTCGCAATTCAGACAGCCCAGGCAGTGATCCAGATGTTCGCGTAAGGTGGCGCTGGGGTTGGCTTGGCCGCGAGCCAGCGCAGCGGCGATCGCGATCCGGCCGCGCGGCGATTCCGCCTCGTTGCGGTCCAGTGCATAAGTGGGACAAACCGGCAGGCACAGCCCGCATTGCACGCACTGGTCGGCCAGCTCGACAATGCGGCCGGAAGCCATGCTTACGGGGGACTTTTCAAGCGGCATGCTGGTCATGCTATCATTGCCAGCTCACAGCCCGCCGGTCGGTGGGCTTGCGCCATGCATGACAGCTCCGCTATCATCTCGCGCCTTTGTTCCACCGATTACGTGTACCGCCTGACGGCGGCAGACTAGGTATTCTGAAATGAAAACGTTTAGCGCCAATGCAGACAACGTCAAGCGCGACTGGTTCGTGGTTGATGCCACGAACAAGACGCTCGGTCGCCTGTCGACTGAAATTGCTCGTCGTCTGCGCGGCAAGCACAAGCCGGAATACACCCCGCATTGCGACACCGGCGATTATATCGTGGTGATCAACGCGCAGAAGGTGGCCGTCACCGGTGCCAAGCTGGACGACAAGATGTACCACCGCTACACCGGCTACATCGGCAACCTGAAGACCACCAGTCTGAAGGACCTGCTGGCGACCTACCCGGAGCGCGTGATCGAGATCGCCGTCAAGGGCATGCTGCCGAAGAATCCGCTGGGCCGCGAGATGTATCGCAAGCTCAAGGTCTACGGCGGTGCCGAGCATCCGCATATCGCACAGCAGCCGCAGGCGCTGGAACTCTAAGGAATTATCATGACGATCCAGCAGAATTACGGCACCGGCCGCCGCAAAACCTCCGCCGCCCGCGTGTTCCTGCGCAAGGGCAAGGGCGACATCGTTGTCAACGGCAAGTCGCTTGAGCAGTTCTTCGGTCGCGAGACCTCGTGCATGATCGTGCGCCAGCCGCTCGAACTGACCGAGAACACCAGCAAGTTCGACATCACGGTCACCGTCGCCGGCGGCGGCATCACCGGCCAGGCCGGTGCGATCCGCCTGGGCATCGCCCGCGCGCTGATCGAGTACGACGAAAGCCTGAAGTCGCCGCTGCGCAAAGCTGGTTTCGTTACCCGCGATGCCCGCGAAGTCGAGCGCAAGAAGGTCGGTCTGCACAAGGCACGTCGCGCAACCCAGTTCTCCAAGCGCTAATTGCCGATACGGGAATCGCGTTTGTCGGTTCGATGCACAAAAGTCAGAGCGCATCGATCCAGCAGTTTTTGGGAGATCGTCTAACGGTAGGACGACAGCCTCTGACGCTGTCTATCTAGGTTCGAATCCTAGTCTCCCAGCCAAAATAAAAAACCCGCCCTCGTGGCGGGTTTTTTATTTTGGTTGGGGCACAGGAGGCCAACCACTGCCGACCTTCATTGGTCGGCATGTGACGCGGAGGAACGATGCGGGAGTTCATGCGGGTTCATCGACAAGGCGAGAACGCACAGAGCAGGTCCCCTCGGTCTTCATGATCCTTTACCAACTCGGGCTTCAACGTCTCCAGCGACGCCAACTTCTGTTGGATCCGTGTCCATGAGATCTGTGCCCGTGTGAGTAACAGGATCAAGTCCTCCGAGGGGTCCGATCACCATCCGCTGTGAAGTGTCTACCGGAGATCAAGCAAGTGTGCACACGACAGTCACGCATACCCGAGGTCGGGGTCGCGTCGACTGCTCCCAGTTCTTGAATGAGCGCAGCTCTGCAAGTGACGTCCAGCGGCGCGTCGCGTTGCAGACACGCTCGTCACACCACTTGGCGGACGCTGGCATCAGTCGGCGCTGGCAGGATATCTGTCTCGTCAGGGAGTGACGCAGCCGACCAGCCGATGTATCCCTTCTCTCGGATCACGATGATCCGAGTCCTCTTGGTCAACTAACTTGGGGCAGGTCAATCCTGACCCTGACGGTCGTGCGGAGAAATCATGAAAATGTTCAAATATCTCGCTCTGGCAGCGGTTGCCGCAGCGTGCTTCACAGCGACCGCTCCCAAAGTAGAAGCCCAGGTCGTCATCCGTGTCGGCGTCGCTCCTGAATGCCCCTACGGTTACTACGACTACAACCCCTATCCCTGTGCTCCCTACGGTTACTACGGACCGGAATGGTTTACCGGCGGTATCTTCATCGGCGCGGGCCCGTGGTTTCGTGGACACGGCGATTTTCGTGGTCATGTAGATAATCACTACGATGCGCAGCGTGGTTATCACGGCCCGATGCCCGCGCGTGGCGAGAGAGCCGATCCATCAAGGCGTCCGGAACGGGTTGCCAACTTCAAAGGAAATGAAATGCGCGATGGGCGCGGCCACGTAAGCAACGGCGACGAGCACGGGCACGACGACGGGCACGACAACAGGCACTGAGAGCAGCCGGCGGCAAGCGGGCGCGACAGTCTGCCAACCCGCGGTGTGTCTTGCCGCCGAGCATTCGAACGTCCAGACGTCTGAATGAAAAAGGATTTTGCGGGAGCGCCTCACTTATGCGATGCGCATCTCATTTTTCATGAGAACATGTGGTTGAGCGGGCCGAGTTAGCTCACATTCGCGATGAAAACTTGATCGATGGTTAGCTTGATTTCGGGGGGAATCATGGCTGAGTTGGAGATTCGGCTTGTATCCGTGCGTAGGGAAGGGCTGCTGGTCGAGCTCGGTCGTGTCGTCTACGAATATGGTTATGCGCTGTTGCGGCAGCGCCTCACCCAGGAGGCGCAAGGGGCGAGTCTGACCATGGTGCTGCGCGGCCCCGATGAGCGCCAATTGGCGTTGGAAGACGCGTTGGGCACGCATCCGGGTGTGTTGAGCTTCGAGTCGGTGCCGTACGAATCCGCTTCGGCAAGCCGTGCAACGTTCATTGCCGGAGCGAAACACCCTGCTGCCTCGGAGCATGTATCGGCAGCGACATTCGCACCGATCAGCTCGGGTGCTGACATAGCGTCGGTCGAGCGGGTTCTGCCGAATCTGGCCAAGGAATATCCGAGCATATTCCCCGTGTTGATCAATCTTGGACACGCACTGCATCCCGAGGCACGCGATGCCTCGCTGTATCTTGCGGGCCGTCGCACCGGTCGCTGGGTCTACCGGCGCGATTTCGAACTGGGCATCAAGCTTGGACTGGCCGAAGCGATCAAGCGGGTCGTGTTGCCGGCACTGCGCAAGCTGGTTTCCACCGAGATGGACAACGAGCGACTGCATATCCGCAACTGCCCGCTATGCCAAACCGACGGCGAGTCGGGCGGCCGGTTTTTCTGCGGCTTCATCGAGGGGTTATTGGCCGAGCCGGTGGCATCGCCTTCATTGTTCGTGCGCGAGACGAGCTGTCACGTCGACGGTGCGGCCGCCTGTGTTTTTGAGATTTCCTGCTGAGTAACCCAAGCCGTCTCGCTTTTCGATGGATCAGCTCGAGGGCATACCCGAGCGGGCGTGAGGCGCGTCGACAGTGCGCGGATCGGCGGTCAGGTTATTTGCGAACTCTTCGGCGATAACCATGGTGCTGAAATGCTGTGCGACGAACTCTCTCGCGGCGGCTCCCATCGTCCGGCGACGGTCATTATCGGTCATCTTCAGAATGGCTTCGCGCCATGCATCGACATCGATGGGTGGCAGCAGAAAGCCGGTGACGCCGGCCTGCAAAGTTTCGGGCACGCCGCCGATATCACTGCCCAGTACCGGAACCCCGCACGCCTGCGCCTCGACCGCGACGCGGCCGAACGTCTCGGGTAATTTCGAGGGGAAGGCCAGCACGGAAATCGCCTTGTAGTAGGGGTGCACATCATGCACCCAGCCGGTGAAGTGATGCCGCTGCGCCGTCTCTGGTTGGGCGGCTATGCGCTCGCGCAGCAGCGCCGCGTCGGGACCATCGCCAACCCACAGGCAATGTAGCTTCGGTTCGGTGAGCATGGCTGCGCTGGCGGCTTCAAGCAGGGTGAAGATGCCCTTGCCGTCGCTCATGCGACCGAAGTAGCCGACTACGATCGAGTCATCATCCAGGCCGAGCTGGTTGCGGATTTCAGCGCGCTGCTGGGCGGATGGCTGATACAACGCCATGTCCACCGGGTTGTACAAGATCTGCACGAGCTGTGGAGGGACTCCCCAGTCGAGATAGGCCTGGCGCGCGTACTTGGAGACAGCGAAGAAGCGTTGCGCAAGACGCGGCAGCAGATAGCCAGAGAAGCGGTTCATCGCTGGCGTGCGATGCCGGAACAGGGCGACCTTCACGTTCATCAGCCGGCCGCACACAATCAGCGGCCAGTACTCCTTGCCGAAATTGCCGACGAGCCAATCCGGTCGCTGCTGCCTGATCGCGGCGATCACGGCGCGATAGCCGCGCGGGTCGAATGCATTGCGAAATTTGGCGTAGCGCAGGCGCACGTTCGATGCCGCCAGGCCCTGCGCAATCAGGCCGTCCGGATAGACCACCACACTGACGTCGTGTCCGGCCTCGGCCATCGCCTGCGCCAGCGCCACAAAATGGGTAGCCGCGCCGGTGTGTTCCGGATTGGTGCCGACGAACAGGAATTTCATGGGCGCTGCAGTCATGCGCGCCGATCCTCGTAACCAGAGAGAATTTTCATTCCGAATTGCGGCAACAGGTGCTGCCGGGCAACCTGTATGCGCGGCAGCCGCCATGGATCGCTGCCGGGAACGGCGCGGCCGCGATGAGTCGTCGTTGCGGCCGTGAAACCCGCTTCTTGAGTCATCCCAACCACGCGATCGTCATGGTCTCCGTAGGGGTAGCAGAACTGGCTTACTGGCAGTGCCAGGAGATCTTCCAGCTCGGCCTTGCTGCCGTGGATTTCATTGCGCAGCCGCGTGTCGTCACATTGGGTCAGCCGGGGATGGGTGCGCGTATGGGCACCGATTTCCATCCCGCCGGCATGCCACTCGCGTAGTTGTGCGGCGGTCATCAGCGGTTTGCGGATGCCTAGCCGATCGGCATCCCAACGGTTGTACTGCCCGACCTGGCCGCTCACGACATAACAGGTCGCGCTGAAGCCATAGCGCTGCAGAACGGGCATGGCCGCCTGCAGATTGTCTGCATAGCCATCGTCGAGGGTGATCACCGCAACGCGTCCCTGCCGCTCGCCACGCAGATAGGGTTCGGCTGCCGTCATCGACAGTCCGACATAGCCAAGTCGTTGCAGCAGCCATAGCTGGCGTGCGAACGCGCGCGGGCTCACGTACAGACTACGGTAGACACGAATATCGCCCGGCGCAGGCGCGATATTGTGATACATCAGGATGGGAACGGGCGTCATCGAGACCGCCGCCGCGGACGGTTGCGCAGGGTGATTCATGCTTCGGACGTCCTTCCGTGACGGTCCAGTACGAGTAGTTGTCATTGCCGCGAGAAATGATGATCAGGCCATGATTTTCCGGCGACCTCCTGTCGCCAACCTGTCGCACCTAGAGCCTGTTTATGCTCTCCCCTCAGCCCGCGCCTCGGGGAGAGCATAAACAGGCTCTAGTACACCGGTGGTAGCCCGTCCGGCCGACTCTTGAAGCGCTTGTGTACCCACAGATACTGTTCAGGCGCCTCACGCACCATCTGCTCGATGCAGGCGTTGACGCGGGCGGTATCGTCCAGCACATCGGTACTGGGGAAGTTTTCCAACGGTGCGCCAAGACGCAAGGCATAGCCCTGGCCATCCGGCAGGCGGCGATGGAAGAACGGGATCACCACCGCACCGGACATCCTTGCCAGGTGATGGGTCGCGCTGATGGTGGCCGCCGGCACGCCGAAGAACGGCACGAACACGCTGTCCTTGCTGCGCATGTCCTGATCCGGTGCGTACCAAAGCGTACCGCCGCTACGCAGGTGCTTCACCGTGCCACGGATGTCGTCCTTGTCGAACATCGCCGTGGCGTAATGCAGTCGCGCACGCAGCACGGCCCATTCGAAAACGTCCGAGTCCATCCGCCGATACATGCCGGAGATACGAATGCGCTGCGAGACCAGCCGCGCGCACAGCTCCAGATGCGAGAAGTGGCCGCCGACCAGCAAAACACCTTTGCCTTGCGCGCGTGCCGTTTCGAGATGCTCCAGTCCTTCGATGACCGTCGGTATGCGAGCCATGCTGCGATCGCTGCCCATCCAGCCCAGGGCAAACTCCACCAGCATCAAGCCGATGTCACGCAGGTTCGCGTCGACCAGGGCAGTTCGCGCGGCGACGTCGAGCTCGGGGAAGCACAGCTCGATATTGGTTTCGGCGATGTGCCGCCGCGCCGACGGAGTCAACAGCACCAAGGCGCCGAGCCGGCGGCCGAGCCATAGCAGTGCGGCGTACGGCAGGTGCGCAATCAGCCAGATCACGCCCGCACCCAACCACGCCGGCCATTGGCGCGGCGAAAGCAGTGAGCGGGTGAAGGTGGGGCGTGGCGTGCCGGGCATCGTCAGTATTGTAGCTGGCACGCTTGGATCCGGCTCACGTCGGTCGCTGTCGCTATACTTCCGCGTTCGTTGCAAGGATCGACCGTTGCGCTATCTCTATACCCTCGCGATGTACCTGGTGACGCCGCTGATGGTGCTGCGTCTGCTGGCGCGCGGCGTGCGTTCGCGGCCCTACCATCGACGCTGGCCTGAGCGTTTCGGGTTCTTTGATACCCCAGGGTTCAGTGGCAGTCTGTGGGTGCATGCGGTTTCGGTCGGCGAAGTGAATGCGGCCGAACCGCTGATCAAGGCGCTGCGCCGGGATTATCCGAATGCGCCGCTAGTGATCACCACGGTGACGCCGACCGGCACGGCGCGAGTGCATCAGCTGTTTGGCGACAGCGTGTTTCACGTCTACCTGCCCTATGACTTGCCGTTTGCGGTGAGCCGCTTCCTGCGCAAGATTCGTCCGCGACTGGCCTTGATCGTGGAGACGGAGATCTGGCCAAACCTGTATTTTGCCTGCCGCAATCGCGGGATTCCGCTGATGATCGTCAACGCGCGGTTGTCCGAGCGTTCATTGCGCGGCTACAAGCCATTGCGCGGCGTAGTGCGGTCGGCGCTGCGCTGTGTACGCAAGATCGCCGCACAGTCACGTACGGATGCCGCGCGCTACCGCTTGCTGGGTGCCGACCCGCAGCAGATCGTGGTCATCGGCAACATGAAGTTCGACATGCCGATACCGCAGGGAGCCGTGACCGACGGTGCAGCGATGCGCGAACAATGGGGGCCGCGACGCCCGGTGTGGATGGCCGCCAGCACCCATGAGGGCGAGGAGCTGGCCGTGTTGGAGGCACATCTGCAGGTGCTCAAGCGGCTACCAGATGCGCTGCTGCTGCTCGCCCCGCGGCATCCTGAGCGGTTCCGGATGGTCGAACAATCGGTACGCAGCCTGGGCTTCACGGTGGCCACGCACAGCGCCGACCGCGTGCCGCTGCCATCACATCAGGTATTCGTGATCGACGCGATGGGTCAGCTGATGCCGTTTTTCGCGGCGGCCGAGGTCGCCTTCGTCGGTGGCAGCCTGGTGCCCATTGGCGGCCACAACGTGCTGGAACCTGCGGCTTTGTCCACGCCGGTGCTGGTGGGGCCGTATACCTTCAATTTCGAGGAAATCACGCGCAGCCTGCTGCTGCAGGGTGGTGCCGAGCGCGTGGCAAGCAACGAGGCGCTTGGCCATGACGTACTTGAGCTACTGCGCGATCCCGCCAAGCGCGATCGAATGGGGCGGGCTGCCCAGCAGGTTTTCGATCGCGAGCGCGGAGCGGTGCAGCGGATCATGCAGATGATCGATGCACTGCTGCAGGAATAGTCTGGTAACGCGAGGCCGATGAATCGCAGGTCGAAAAAAAACCGGGCAGTTCTGCCC
>JBAPPP010000338.1:0-1679 GCA_049280175.1 Rhodanobacter sp. | reverse complement strand
CGGGATAAAGCCTCCTCTCCCCTGCGGGGAGAGGATTGAGGTGAGGGGCGGGTGCTCGCGGTAAAGCCGCAGTAGTGCGTGTTTTTCGATCAACATCGGTGCGAGCACCCGCCCCTCATCCCAACCTTCTCCCCCAAAGGGGAGAAGGGGCGAATGCAAAGAGCTTTTTTTCTTGGAGCTGACATGAAAGGCACGTTCGCCTTGTTCGACATTGCCGGCTACGTCGCCCTGCTGTTGTGGGGCACGCACATGGTCACCAGCGGCGTGCTGCGTGGTTACGGTAGTGCATTGCGCCGTTGGCTGGGCCTCTATCTCGGCCGGCGCCCGGCTGCGTTCGCGTTTGGCGTATGCATCACCGCCGTGCTGCAGAGCAGTACCGCCACCGGCATGATGGCCACCTCGTTTGCGGCCGGCGGCTTCCTCGGTCTCGCACCGGGGCTGACCGTGATGCTGGGTGCGAATGTGGGCACCACGCTGATCGTGCAGGTGATGTCGTTCGATATCGCGATCGTCGCGCCGATCTTTATCCTGCTCGGCACCGCCATGCACAAACGCAGCGATGACGCGCGTTACAAGAACATTGGCCGTGTCGCGATCGGGCTGGGCCTGATGTTGTTGGCGCTGCACCTGCTGGTGCTGACGATGGCGCCGGTGGAGAACGCACAGGCACTGCACGCGGTGCTGCAGAGTCTGGCGGACGAGCCGGTCATAGCACTGCTGGTCGCCGCGATCCTGACCTGGGCATGTCACTCCAGCGTGGCGGTGGTGCTGCTGATCGTCTCGTTGGCGACCGCTGGCGTAGTCGATGCACCCGGCGCGCTCGCGCTGGTGCTGGGCGCCAATCTCGGCGGCACGTTGCCGGCGCTGTTCGATGCGGCCACCCCGGTCGCGCGTCGGTTGCCACTGGGTAATCTGATGGTGCGCGGATTCGGCTGCGTGGTCTGCCTGCCGTTGCTCCACCCGCTCGCGCACTGGCTGGCGCCGCTGGGTGCTTCGCCGGCACGCATCGTGGTGAATTTCCACACCGCGTTCAATCTTGCGCTGGCGTTGTTGTTCATCCTGCCGGTTGAACGCTTCGCGCAGTTTCTGGTGCGCCTGCTGCCGGAGCCGCCACAGCCGTCTGATCCGGCGGTGCCGCAGTATCTCGATCCAGCGGCGCTGGACAGCGCCAACGTGGCGCTGGCGAATGCGGCGCGCGAAGCGATGCGCATGCTCGACATGGTCGAAGGCATGCTCAAGGGACTGGTGGAGGTGTTCGGCAAAGACGACCGTGCGCGGGCCGCGGCGATCAGCCGGATGGATCCGACGCTGGACCGGCTCGGCGTGGCGATTCGCGAATACCTCGCCGGGCTGGGCGGCGAAGCACTGAACGAGGAAGACGGCGAGCGCAGCCAGGTGTGAATGGATGCGCTTGAGGTCGCGCAGGATGCGCAGGTAGACGTCGCCACCACCACCTTCGCGGTGCTCACGCAGCGCGCGGATATGCCGCTCCGAGCTTTCGTTCTCCATCCGCCACAGCAACGGCTTTCGCGCCACCAGCTGCTGCGCCGCGCGCGTATCGCTGCGCAGGAACACCGCCACCGCCAGCTGCAGGCTCTCCATCACCTGGGCGTGCATCGCGAAAAGATCGAGGATGTCGTCGGCACTGAAGTCCTGGCCTCGTTCGGCCTTCTTCGCAG
>JBAPPP010000337.1:0-21906 GCA_049280175.1 Rhodanobacter sp. | reverse complement strand
GGACAGGGCCGCGCGATCGCTTCGCTGGGGGCGGCGAACCAGCCCGGCGATGCCGCGGAACAGTTGGCTCGGGCCGTGGGCGAATGCTGGTGCACGGGCGTGGCGCCTGACTGGGACCGTTATTACGCAGGCCAGTCGCGCCGCCGCGTGGGCTTGCCGGGTTATCCGTTTCATGGAGAGCGTTACTGGATCGAGCCGGGCTCAATGGAAGCCGGACTGCAAACCGTAGCCGCGCCGACTGAGCGATCGGTCGCGACAGGAGAGAGGAGCATGCGGGAAGAAATCACATCAGCGTCGATGACCTCGGCGACAACAGCGCCATCTCGCACACTGCGACTGGCTGCCGAACTGCGTGGCTTGTTCGAGAACCTCAGCGGCGAGCGCATCGGTCCGCAGCAGGACGACGCGAGCTTCGTCGACCTGGGCCTGGATTCGCTGGCACTGACCCAGGCGGCATTGGAGCTGGAGCGGCGCTATGGTGTGAAGCTCAAGTTTCGCCGCCTCATGGAGGATCTGGACAGCGTGTCCAGGCTGGCCACCCTGCTTGATCAAAGCCTGCCGCCGGACGTCGCGCCTGCACCTGTGGCAGTCACTTCCTCCGCGATAACTGCTGCTGTCCAGCCGGCCGTCGCTGATCCTGCCGGCTCCAATCTAGCCAGCTCCAATCCAGCACTGGCGCAATTGATTCAGAGCCAGATGGCCTTGATGAATCAGCAGACCGAGCTGCTGCGGGCGTTGAGCGGCGCACCCGTGGCCGCAGCGGTTGCATCGCCAACCGTGTCGGCATCGGTTGGCGCCAGCACACCGCCGGCGCAGACACCTGTCAGCGACGAAACCGTGCCGGCCGACCTGAAGGAACGCCCGTTCGGAGCGTCCGCGCGCATCACGACGCGGCGACAGTTTGCGTTCTCGACGGCGCAGAACAACTTCCTGGCGGACTTCATTCGCCGCTACAACGTGCGCAGCGGCAAGTCCAAAGCGTTCAGCCAGCGGCACCGCCGCCTGATGGCCGATCCGCGGGTGGTCACCGGTTTCAATCCGTTGTGGAAGGAGCTGGTCTATCCCATCGTCGTCGAGCGTTCGCGGGGTGCGCGGCTGTGGGACGTGGACGGCAACGAATACATCGACGTGCTGAACGGTTTTGGCGCGAATTTCCTCGGCTATCAACCTGATTTCATCGTCGATGCCGTTGCTGCGCAGCTGAGGACGGGTATCGAGATCGGTCCACAACATCCACTCACCGCCGACGTCGCCACGCTGATCAGTGACATGACCGGCATGCAGCGCGTCGCGTTTTGCAATACAGGCTCCGAGGCCGTGATGGGTGCGATGCGCATCGCCCGCACGGTCACCGGCCGCAAGACGATCGTGATCTTCAAGGACTCCTATCACGGCATCTTCGACGAGGTGATCGTGCGTGGTAGTCGCCAGTTGCGCTCGATCGCGGCGGCGCCGGGCATCCTCGCGAACGCGGTGGAGAATGTGCTGGTGCTTGAGTACGGCAGCGACGAGGCGCTGCGCATCATCCGCGAGCGTGCGCACGAACTCGCTGCAGTGATGATCGAGCCGGTGCAGGGGCGTCATCCGACGTTGCAGCCGCGAGCATTCGTGCAGGAACTGCGCAAGCTCTGCGATGCCGGTGATTGCGCGCTGATCTTCGACGAAGTGATCACCGGATTCCGCCTCGCCCAGGGCGGCGCGCAGGAGTTCTACGGCGTACGTGCCGATATAGCAACCTATGGCAAGATCATCGGCGGCGGCCTGCCGTTCGCTGCGATCGCCGGCAGCTCCCGCTGGATGGACGCGCTTGACGGCGGCCACTGGCAGTTTGGCGATGATAGTTATCCCGAGGCTGGAGTCACTTATTTCGCCGGCACCTTCGTGCGCCATCCATTGGCGCTCGCCGCTGCACGCGCCGCACTCAGCTACCTCAAGCAGCAAGGTCCCGCGCTGCAGACGGCACTCAACGCGCGCACTGGGTCGCTCATCGATCGCTTGAATGCGGTGTTCACGTCGCGTCGTGCACCGCTTGAAGCGGTCGGTGCCAGCTCGCTGTGGCGCATTCGCGTCGATGACGACCAGCCCTGCGCCAGCCTGTTCTGGTACGCGCTGCGCTACGAAGGTCTGCACGTTTACGAACAATTCAATTGCTTCCTCTCGACGGCGCATGGCGAGGCAGAGGTCGCGCGTATCGTCGAGGCCGTGACGAGCGCTGTTGATGCCTTGATGAGCGCGGGTCTGCTCAATCCGCGCGGCGCACGCGAGGCGTCTGCCTCGATTCGCGAAGTCGTTGCTGTCGCCAGTAGCGCCGGCGAAGCAACAGTGTCTAACGCGAGGTGGCTGTCACGAGCGCCGTTGGTGGACACTGCCGAGCTGCCGCAGGATGTACCACTCAGTGATGGCCAGCTTGAGAAATGGCTGGGTTGCCAATACGGCGGTGCGGCGACGCTGGCCTTCAACGAATCGGCAGCGCTCACCCTGGATGGACCGCTCGACGTCGCCGCCTTCAGGCGCGCGCTGGGCATGGTGTGGAATCGGCACGAGGCGTTCCGGCTCAGTTTCGCCGCGGACGGAAGTGCTCAGTCGGTTCATGCCCAAGTGCCATTGCCATTGCGCGAGCTCGACTATGCAGCGTTTGCAGATCAGGCCGAGTTGCGTTTCATCGCGTATGGCGAAGAGCAGATGCGAATGCCGTTCGACACGACTACGGCACCGCTGGCGCGATTCAGCCTGGTCCGACTCGATGAGCGCCGCCACGGTCTGCTCGTCATCGCGCACCACCTGGTGATGGACGGCTGGTCGCTGTCGGTTTTCATGGGCGAACTGGCCACTTGCTACAACGCTTGCGTCGCCGGTCGTGAGCCGGGGCTGGCCGTGGCGGAGTCGTTTCGTCGATATGTGCTGGACGAACGCGCGCGTCGCGCCGGAGACGACATTGCCAGCCAGCTCGACTACTGGAAGCGCCTCTACGCGGCGCCACCTGCTCCCCTTCAGTTGCCGACCGATCGTGAGCCCTCGGGCCGCCCTGATTTTGTCGCGAGCACCGCACGACGTGAATTTCCCGCGGAACTCGCCGCTGCCCTGAAGCGCGAGGCGCGCCGTCGCGGCGTGACCTTGTACAGCCTGCTGTTGACGAGTTTCGGCGTGCTGCTTGCGCGGCTTTCCGGCCAGCGCGATTTTGCCGTCGCGATTCCGTTTGCCGGACAGGCGCTGGCAGGCAGTCGCGTGCTGATTGGCGATGGGGTCAATACGTTGCCACTACGCCTCGATATCGCGTCCGACGTGCCGTTCGCCGAACTGGTAAGCCGTACCCACAGCGCGCTGATGGATACGGCCGAGCATCAGGATCTGACCTTGATGAACATCCTGCGCGCGCTCGGCATGCATCGCGGTCGGACGCCATTGACCGAGGTGATCTTCAACCTCAACCCGCGCCTGCCTGACATTGCGTTCAGTGGGTTGACGCAGGAGTTGCACGATTGTCGCCGGCCGGCGTTGATGTGGAATCTGTTCTTCAATCTCAACGACACGGGAAAGACGCTCACGCTCGACCTGCATTACGCGACGGCGCTCTACGATGAAGCCACGATCCTTCGCTGGATAGCACTCTACGAAACGCTGCTCGGCGCGATTGCACAAGGCTACGAGGGTAGCGTTGCTGCGCTGCCGCTTTCTGCCGCACATCGTCAGGTAGCTGCATCGGCGGAAACCGACGCATCGCGCGATGACGGAAAGGCAGCCACGCTGCTTGCGCTGATCGACGCACAGGTCGCGCGCACGCCGCAGCGGATCGCGGTGGAAAGCGACGGCCGCTCGCTGAGCTACGCGGAGCTGGATCGCAGGGCGATCGAGGTCGCGCGCGCCCTGCTCGCACGCGGCGTCGGCGTCGGCGAGCTTGTCGGCATCTGCATGCCGCGTGGCGTGGAGATGCTGGTCGCCTTGCTCGGCGTAATGAAAAGTGGTGCGGCCTATGTCCCACTCGATCCCGCGTTTCCGAGCCAGCGGCTGCAGTTCATGGTCACCCATGCGCGATTGCGCCACGTCGTGGCGCTGACCGCCGACACGGTTCCGGAAGCTATCGCCGAGGGGCGTGAGCTGCTCGCGCTGGCCGCCCTCGATCCATCGCCGATGGCGCCGGCGGCGCTGCCCGCCATTGGCGGTGGAGACCTCGCCTATGTGCTGTATACGTCGGGCTCGACCGGGCAGCCGAAGGGCGTGCGTGTACTTCACCACAACCTGGTCAATTTCCTGACCAGCATGCGGGAGCTGCCGGGTATTGCCGCCGACGATGTCCTATGCGCCGTCACCACACTGTCGTTCGATATTGCTGGACTGGAGCTCTATCTGCCGTTGATCGTCGGTGCACGCGTGCTGATCGCGAACGACGAGCAGCATCGCGATCCCGACCTGCTGCTGCGCCTGGTCCGCGAACGTGATGCCAGCATGTTGCAGACCACGCCGTCATTGCTCCGTCTGCTGGTCGAGGGCGACCGCATCGAAGCGATCCGCAATCTGCGTCTGCTGGTTGGCGGCGAGGAGCTGCCGCGGGAGCTCGCGAACACCGTGACCACACACTGCCGCGAATTGTGGAACATGTACGGCCCAACCGAGACCACCATCTGGTCCACCCTGACGCGCGTGGAACCGGGCGTGGGCGCGGTGCCGCTGGGGCGGCCGATCGCCAATACGCGGATCCATCTTCTCGATGCGCGTGGCCAGCCGGTGCTGATGGGAGAGATTGGCGAAATCTGGATAGGCGGCGATGGCGTAGCCGATGGCTACTTGTTCCGTGCTGACCTCAGTGCGGAGAGATTCGTTCCCGATCCGTTCGCGGCCGATGGCTCGCGGATGTACCGCAGCGGTGATCTGGGCAGCCTGCGCGAAGGTCTCCTGTATTTCCACGGGCGGGTTGATCAGCAGATCAAGTTGCGTGGCTATCGCATCGAGCCCGGCGACATCGAGGCGGCAGCCCTGGCCGACCCGGGCGTGCGAGAGGCGGTCGCGGTGGTGCACACATTCGGTCCAAACGATCAGCGGCTGGTGCTGCATGTGGTGAGCCGTGGCGTCGATCCGACGCTGGCAGAGCGTTTGCGTGAACATCTGCGCGGGCAGTTGCCACCGTACATGCTGCCACAGCACATCGAATGGCTGGAGGCGCTGCCGCAGACGCCGAATGGCAAGATTGACCGTAACGCGTTGCAGCCGCCGGCGGCCGCAGCCGGCCTGATGCACAAGACGGTCGCGCCTGCCGCCACGGAGGTGCGCGCAAATGCCCTGGCTGATCCGCGCGAAGAATATCTGGCCGCCATCTGGCGCGAATTGATCGGCGTCGAGGATGTGCGCGGGGGAGACAATTTCTTTGACCTCGGTGGGCACTCGCTGTTGGCGGTGGAGTTCAGTACGCGCGTGCAGCGGGAAACCTCGGTTCGCCTGGCACTGCTGGACATTGCCACCGGGACGCTCGCATTGCTGGCGACCGAATTGCCCAAGGCTGCATTCTCGCGGGCTTCCACCGACACAGGTTCGCGGTCGCCTTCGCTGCTGGCGCGTCTGCGTCGCCGGCTGGGGTTACGCTGACATGCGCGGGCCGGATCGGATGGAGTCTGCATGATCATCGTGGCGACCCTCTTGTTCTGGTTTTCAGCGCTGCTGCTCTTCCATGTCTTCGTGGGCTATCCGTTATGCATGTGGTGGATGGCGCGTGTTCTTCCCCGACGCGTGCGCAAAGAAGTAGCAACGCCGACGATGCCGATGCCGACAGTCACCGTCGTGATCGCGGCGCATGAAGCCGGCGCGCATATTCGCGCGAAGTTGACGAACGTGTTCGCGCTGGACTATCCAGGCGAGAGGCTCGATATAATCGTTGCCTGCGATGGTTGTCGCGATGACACCGCGGCACAGTGCCGCGAAGTGGCCGATCCGCGCATCCGCGTGCTGGAGTTTGCCGAGCGCCGCGGCAAGGCGTCGTGCCTGAACGATGCCATCGCTGCGGCGAGCGGCGATATCCTGTTGATGACCGACGTGCGCCAGAACGTGGATCCCGGCGCGTTGTGCGAGCTGGTCGCCAATTTTGCCGATCCCGCCGTGGGTGCGGTCAGCGGCGAACTGAGGTTGCTGGATGCAGTGACCGGGTTTGCCCGGGGCGTCGACGCTTACTGGCGCTACGAGAAACTGATACGCCACGCCGAAAGTCGTTCCGGGTCGACCATAGGCGTGAGCGGCGCGCTCTACGCGATGCGCCGTGAACTGTTCCGGCCGCTTCCCGAAGGAACCGTGCTCGATGACGTGTTGATACCGATGCGCATCGCGGCGGCCGGCCGGCGTGTGGTGTTCGAGCCGCTGGCGCTGGCCTGGGATCGGCCCTCGCAGCATCCAGCCGAAGAGCGCAGGCGCAAGATCCGCACGCTCGCCGGCAACTATCAGCTGATCCAGTTGGCTCCCTGGCTGCTCGCTCCCTGGAGTAATCCCCTCTGGTGGCGCTTCGTCAGCCACAAGCTGCTGCGACTGCTGGCGCCATGGCTGTTGTTGCTGGCGGCGCTGGCCAGTGCCGTACTCGCCACTCGCCATACGCTGTATCTGCTGCCTCTGCTGGCGTTGTTCGCGGGTGTCGGGCTGGTGGTGCTCGGCCGGCGGTTGCCAGCGACCGAGCGCTTGTTGCCGGTGCGCTTGGTCGTGGCATTCTGGTATCTCAATCTATTCGCGGCCCAGGCGCTCATCGCCTTCGCCCGCAATCGGAGGCTGCACCTGTGGTGATCAACGAGGAAGCCAGCATGCAACGCTCCGGCATCCGCGAGAGACTCGGCGAGTTGTGCTACAGCACCGGGTTGCTGGATGTTCTGCAACGCGGACGGGCGTGGTTGCGACGGGATCTGCGCATCCTTGCCTATCATCGTGTGCTGGACCTGCGGGATCCGAATGCGTTTGCGTTCGACCTGGATCTGGTCAGTACCTCCGCCGAAGGTCTGCGTGAACAGATGCAATTGCTTCGGCGGCGCTTTTGTCCGATGACCCTGGGTGACGTGGTCGCAGCGCTCGATGCGGGAACCCGGCTACCAACGAATGCGGTGGTGGTGACTTTCGACGATGGCTACGACGATAACTACCGGGTGGCGTATCCGATCCTGCGCGAGCTCGGGGTGCCGGCGACCTTTTTTGTCTCCACCAACCATATCGACAGTGGTCAGCCGTTTGCGTACGACTGGCTGATGCACATGATTCTGCACGCGCCGGTGGAGCGGCTGGCGTTACCAGAGGTTGGCCTGGATGTGCCGATGCCGCTCCTGCGCACCGAGCGCCGGCAGCTTGCCAGTCGTGTATTGCGCCGGATGAAGGGACTCGATGACGCGATCCAGTCGTCCCTGATCTCGCGGTTGGAGCACGAGTGGCAGATGCCGCGCGATGCAGGCCATCCCGATTGCCGGCCGATGAGTTGGGACGCGCTGCGCGAGATGCGGGCGTCCGGATTCGAGATTGGCTCGCATGGCGTCCGTCACTGCATGCTCGCGAAACTGCCACCCGCTCAGCTGAAAGCGGAGCTGGTGGATTCGAGGAACACCCTGGAGCGCGAGCTCGGTGCGCCGGCGACGCTGCTCTCCTATCCGGTCGGTGGCGACGTGGCCTTCGACGACCGGGTGATGGAGGCGACCATGGCCGCTGGTTACCGGGCGGCGTGCAGTTACATCTGTGGTACCAATCGGCAGTCTGCCCTGAATCGCTACGCGTTGAATCGACTGCCGGTCGAGCGTGCGATGGGAACGGGCTGGTTCGCTGCGATGCTAACGTTGCCGGAACTGATGGGTTACCCCACCGTGGGTCGAATCGGCATGGCCGGGCAAGAGGCAGCATGTTCATACTGAGCCTTCTCTATCTGGTGCTCACCATCATCCGGCCGCAGGATTACATGCCTGTGTTGGCGGGGGTGTCGGTGCTGCCGGTTGTGCTGGTGCTGGCGTTCCTTTGTTGGCTGGGCTCTGCGGCCAAGACCTTTGCGGCGCCGCAGTTTTTGATCTTGCCGGTATTCCTGCTGACCCTGATGGTTTCGCTCGTCGTCAATGGCTGGAGCGGTGGTGCGCTGGAGCAACTGACAAATTTTGGACCGATCGTCATCGCGTTTTTCGTATTGGCCGCGGCCGTGTCGGTCAACCGGTCGCGCGTGGTCATCACACTCACGGTATTCGCGCTGTGCTCCATCGTGCTGGCACTGCATGGCGTGGATCAGTTCAACAACGGCGTCGGCTGGACCGGCATGGGCCTGTCCGAGGACAGCCGCATTCAGTACGTGGGTATCTTCAACGATCCCAACGATCTGGGCCTGTTGTTCGCCACTACGCTGCCCATGACGCTTTACCTCAGCGCCCGTGGCGGCTTTTTGGGACGTATATTCTGGCTCTCGGCAGCAGCGTTGCTGCTGTATGCGATTTATCTCACCAATTCGCGCGGCGCCATCATGGCGGTGCTGGTGATCGGTGCGGTATATCTGTGGCGCAAGCGGGGTCTGGTGACCGCGCTGGTTCTAAGCAGTTTCGGCCTGATGGGCCTGATGATGCTGCCCTCGCGCATGCAGGAGCTGGATGTAGACGAATCCTCGGCGTTCGGCCGCGTGGATGCCTGGTACGAAGGCCTGCACATGTTTCTGTCGCACCCGCTGTTTGGCGTGGGCGCCGGCAACTTCACCGACTACAACGATCTGACCGCGCACAACTCGCTCGTGCTGGTGCTGGCCGAGACCGGCTTGTTCGGTTACATCCTGTGGCTGGCCTTCGTCGGTTACGGCTTCTGGATGATGATGACGATCCTGCGTTTTCGGTCGGAGCCCGTCGTTGGGGCAACCTGGGCGATCGGCCAGCCCAACGCAAACGCGGCGACCAAGGCGAGCAGCCTGATCGAGACGGATGAGCCGGTCGCCACGAAGGAACCCGTGAACGGGGACGACTGGCAACAGGAGCGCGCACTGGCGCTGACTCTTCTGCTGTCGTTGTGCGGCATGTTTGCGGCGGCGTTCTTTCTCAGTCGCAGCTACACCGTGGTGCTGTACCTGCTGGCGGCGGTGGTAGTCGGGCATTACATCGGTGCCCGTCGTCGCTTTCCAGGGCTGCCGGCTTTCAGCCTCATCAACGACGGCTGGCGCTGGTTGCCGATCGCACTGGCCAGCATCGTCGCATTGTTCATCATCGTTGCCTTGCTGATGCACAGCGCATGACAAGCCGCGAGCATACCCTGCGCAACACGATATTTTCCTCGATCGGTACCTATACCGAGTACTTCCTCGGCATGGTCGCGGCGATCATGATCGCGCGCCATCTCGGGCCGGAGTACTACGGTATCTACGCCCTGTTCATCTGGTTCGCTGCGGTCGGGGTGGTGATCACCAATTCGGGAATCACCACTGGCGTGATCAAGTTCGTGGCTGAACTGCGTGGTGCCAACCAGCAAGATCTGATCGTTCCATTGCTGGCGGATTTCCGGCGCGTGCAGCGCTGGCATCTGCTGGTGGTCCTGGGCATCGGAACGCTTCTGTTTCTGGTGGCGGGCAGACGATTTGCACCGGACCTGAGTTACGTTGAATTTGGCCTGCTGATTGTTGCAGTCGGGATGCGTGCGCCGTACATGTTCAACATCTCGATCGCCAAGGGCTTCGAGGCATTCGACGCGACGGCCAGGATCGCCTTGATGTCAGCGCCCCTGAACCTGGTGCTGGTCGGCATCGCGATGTTGTTGCATGCGCCTATATTCTGGTTCCTTGTCGTGTACGCGATCTCCAGCGCGATCTTCCTGCTGACGTCGCAGGTCCAGGCACGCCGGCTCGTTGCACCCTTGTCGACGGCGCACACCCGTCTGCCCGAAGAACTGTCGCGGCGGATGCACCGGCATCTGCGTATTGTCTCGGTGACGATCATCGTGGGCTTTCTGATTGCCAGCGATGTGGAGATCCTGTTCCTGAATCTCTACGCCGGACCGACTTCCGCCGGCTACTTCAAGGTGGCTTATCAACTGGCCACCGGCATCATGTTGTTGGTGCCTGGGGTGTTCGGCGCCGTGCTGTTGCCGATGATGGCCAAAGCGCTGAGTCAGGGGCGGGCGGTCGCCGGCCAGCGCTTCGTCGACGTGACCACCTACCTGGTGCTGATGGCTGCGCCGGTAGTGGCATTCGGCGCATGCTTTTCTGGTCCGGTCATCGCGTTCCTGTATGGCAGCGTCTACGCACCAGCCGCACCGGTACTTGCGCTATGCCTGTTCTGCAGCGCCCTCGGCACCATAGCGCAGGGTGCCACCAGTTTGCTGATCAGCGCGGATCGGCAACACACGATCCTCACCATGACGATCATTTTCGGCGTGCTCAAATTCACGCTCGACATCGCCCTGATCTCGCACTTCGGACTGCAGGGCGCGGTGGCTGCCATTGTCATTGAGGCGTTGATCGGTTCGACGTCGTACGTGACGATCGGGATGCGCGCCGCCGGGATGGGGCTCGCCTGGGGGCGCCTGCTGCGCATCGTGCTGGCAGCCACTCTGGCGGCGGCGACGGCATCGCTCGTCTATGGATTGCATCTGGTACCGGTGCTGACTCTACTGATCGGCGGTGTCGTGCTGACCGGCCTCTACCTGTTGCTGACCTTGCTACTCGGATGCTGGAGCCGGGCCGATATCAGCCAGCTGCAGGGCTTGCACCAGCGCTTCGCGGCGGGCCAGCCATTATTGCTGGGTCGCCTGCTCAGCTGGTGTGGCGCACGCGCGGGAAGGGGGGCGTGATGGCCAGCTGGTACGAGACCGCATTCCGCCATGTGCTGTATCCGATCTACGAGAGCGGACTACGGCGCCGCCGCACGCTGGCGTATCTCAACGAGTATCGGCACGACCAGTGGCTGACTCCGGAGCAGATCGCCGCACTCCAATGGGAGCGCCTGCAGCGGTTGCTCGAACATTGCGAGCGCGAGGTGCCCTTCTACCAGCGACGGTGGCGCGAGCTCGGCATCACATCGGCGGACATACGCAATCTTGACGATTACGCGCAACTGCCGGTGCTGACCAAAGCAGACATTCGCGCCCACGCCGATGAGCTCAAGGCCGACTCCTGGCGCGATCACCTGCAGTACAAAGCCACCGGTGGTTCGACGGGTGAGCCGTTGCGTTTCGGCTTCACCCGCGAGAGCAACGACCGTCGCACGGCGGTGATGTGGCGTGGCTATGAATGGGCGGGTTCGCGCATGGGCCGGCGCACGCTGTTTCTCTGGTCTGGTGCAGTTGGCGAACCGACCCATGCGCACCAATGGAAGGATCGTCTGTACAACGCCGCGTTTGCCCGGCGCGTGCTCAACAGCTTCAGCATGACCGAGGCGAACATGAGCAGCTTTGCCGATGCCATCGACGCATACAGACCCGACGTCATCGTCGCCTACGTAGGCCCGCTGGTGCGGCTCGCGCAATGGCTGATCGCGACCGGTCGCCGCATACACCGTCCACAGACCATCGTTGGTGCTGCCGAAGCCCTGCACGAATTTCAGCGCGAGATCATCGAACAGGCGTTTGGCTGTCCGGCCTTCAACACGTATGGCTGCCGCGAGTTCATGTTGATTGCCGCCGAGTGCGAGCAACGCAACGGCCTGCATGTGAATGCCGATCATCTGCTCGTCGAACTACGCAAGCCGGGTTCGCCGGCGAGTTCCCATGCCGCCGACTTGCATGAGGCGGGTACACGTACCGGTGAGGTGGTGATCACGGATCTGTTCAACTATGGCATGCCATTCGTGCGCTACGTCAATGGCGATGTGGCGACGGCAACATCGTCCACTTGCGGCTGTGGTCGTGGTCTACCACTACTGCGGAGCGTGGAGGGCCGGGTGCTTGATGCGATCCGCACGCCGGCGGGGCATATCCTGCCCGGCGAGTTCTTTCCGCACATGCTGAAGGATGTCGCGGGGCTCGAGCGCTTTCAGGTGGTGCAACGTCGTCTGGATCAACTCGATCTCGTGATGGTGCGCGGCGCCGGTTTCGACGAATCGTCGCTGGCCTATATCCGTCGTGAAGTTGCCAAGGTAGTGGGAGACAGCATTGAGTTGCGCTGCGAGTTTGTCGACGACATTCCACTGACGCCAAGCGGCAAGTTGCGCGTCACAGTCTCCCAATTGCCGTCGTCCGTCGCATGAATACTGCGTCCATGAACAGCCGGCCCATGAACATCACGCATTTCGTCGAGAACCTGAATCGGGGCGGCCTCGAGCGTGTGGTACTGGAACTGGTCAAGCTGCAACATCAGCAAGGCCACCACTGCCAGGTCGTATGCCTGTTCAAGAGCGGGTCGCTGGTGCATGAACTGACCGCACTGGGGATACCGGTAGGCGTCTGCGACAAGCGGCCAGGTCTGGACCTGCGGGCGTTGATGCGCGCGCGGCGGATGATCCGCGCCCACGCCACCGAAGTGCTGCACACGCATAATGCGGTCGTGCACTACCAGGCGGTTCTGGCCAGCTTCGGGCTCGGTATCGGCCACATCATCAACACGCGCCACGGCATGGGCGAGCGGCAAGGCTTTTCCCGCCGCGAATGGCTATACCGTCGGGTGCTGGCGCAGACCCAGGCAGTCGTCTGCGTATGCGAGGCCGCCCGTATCGATGCGATCCGGCGTGGCATCGTGCCTGGCCCCAAGACCAGGGTGGTGCCCAACGGCATTCGGCTGGACACCTTCCAGATCGCCTCCAGCGAGATGCGCGAACGACTGCTGCAGACGTTGGGCCTGCCGATGCAGACCAGGATCATCGGCAGCGTCGGCCGATTGAATTGGGTCAAGAATCAGGCAGGCCTGATCAGCGCCTTCCGTAGCGTACGCGAGCAACTGCCGGATGCTGTGCTGGTTTTTATCGGCGATGGCGAACTGCGTGAGGAGCTGGAGCAGCGCGCGGCGATGGAGAGCGTGGGCGCCCACGTATATTTTCTCGGCGACCGCAGCGACGCCCACGCCCTGATGCAGGGGTTGGATCTGTTCGCGCTGCCGTCGTTGAGCGAAGGCTATTCGATGGCCTTGCTGGAGGCGTGTGCCGTGGGATTGCCGATCGTGGCCACCGACGTCGGCGGGAATGGCGAGATTGTGCGCGACGGTGTCACCGGGTGTCTGGTGCCGCCGCGAAACTCAAAGGCGCTGTCAGATGCCATCACCTCACTGCTGCACGAACCGCAGAGGGCGCGTGCACTGGGCGGCGCGGCACGCGCATGGGTCGAGCTCAACGGTTCGCTGGAGACGATGGCGGAACGCTATGCCGAGATCTATCACGGCGCATCGCCTGGGTCGTCGGAATGAGCGCATGCGCATGAAGATACTCGTGCTTACCAACCTGTTCCCGACACCCTGGGATCCGCTGCGCGGCGCGTTCAACCGTCAGCAATTCGAGCGGCTGGGGCAACTGCATGATGTCGATGTAGTCACCGCAGTGGATTTTCGCGAACGCCTGTCCGGCGTGCGTGGCGAGGTCGCGGTAGCCGGTTTGCGAACGGACTGTTTTGTGTTCGTCTATCCACCGCGGATCGGCCGCGCATTGCACGCGGCGTGTTGGCTGGTCTCATTGCTGCTGCAGCGCGGTCGCCGCCTGCGCGCAGCGCACTATGACTGCGTGCTGGCGAGTTGGGCTTATCCCGATGCCGTTGCGGCGGGATGGCTGGCGCGACTGCTCGGCATTCCGTATGTCGTCAAAGTGCATGGAAGCGATCTCAACGTGCAGGCCAACCATGCGCTGCGCCGTTCGCAGATTCGTGGGTCGCTACGCCATGCCGGTGCGGTCGTCGCGGTCAGTCGTGCACTCGCCGACAAGGCCGTCGCGCTCGGTGTCGACGCGGCACGCGTGCATACCCTGTACAACGGCGTCGACAGTGAGCTGTTCGCCCCTGGCGTTCGGGCTCAGGCGCGATCGCGGTTGGGGCTCCCCGCCGCGGCGCCGCTGCTGCTGTATGTCGGCAATCTCAAGGCGAGCAAAGGCTGCATCGATTTGCTTGAAGCATTTCCGGCCTTGCTTGCGGCGCGACCGCAGGCAAGGCTGGTCTACATAGGCGCGGGGCTCGCCCGGGCGGAACTCCTGGAGCGCATGGCGGCGCGGGGTTGCGGCGAAAACGTCCAGCTGATCGGCGCCGTCGCGCATGCCGGGCTTGGCGACTGGTTCCGTGCGGCCGACCTGTTGTGTCTGCCCAGCCACAATGAGGGTGTGCCAAACGTGGTGCTGGAGGCGATGGCCTGCGGTACGCCGGTGGTGGCAAGTCGTGTGGGTGGCATCCCCGAAGTCGTGCCCGAATACGCGGGGATACTGGTTCCCTCGCGCGACAGTCAAGCGCTGTCGACCGCCTTGATCGAAGCCAGCGGGCGGGCCTGGGACAGTGCCCGGATCGCCACTCACGCGCGCGGTTTCCGTTGGGCCGAAAATGTGGATCGTCTGGATCACATTCTGCAGACGGTAGTCGCTGGATATTCCTCTGAACTCGATTGGACCGCATGAATATCAAGCTGAGCAAGCAGCAATTGTTGGGCCTGCTACCGGACGCGCTGGTGCTCACGCGCGGCCCGCGCAGCGCCGGTGCCCTCTATCTCAGCTTCGACGACGGGCCGCACCCGGAACACACGCCGCGGCTGCTCGACCTGCTTGCGGCCCGCGGCGCGCAGGCAAGTTTCTTTCTGATCGGCCAGCAGGTCGAGCGGTATCCCCAGCTGGCCGAGCGCATCGTCGCCGAGGGTCATACGCTCGGCAATCATTCGTTCAGCCATCCGTTGTCGTTCAGCAAGATATCGCTGCGCCAGCAACTCCATGAGATCGATCGCACCGATCGCCTGCTGACAGCACTGGACGACCACCCGAGACATTGCTTCCGACCGCCGCGGGGCAGTCTGTCGGTGGCCCTGCTTCTGCATTTCGCCCGTCAACGCCGCCGTATCGCGTACTGGTCCTACAACAGCATGGACTATCTCAATCAACCGGATGCCGAGGTGATCGCAGGACTGCGCAACCGGCCGCCGCGTGCCGCCGACATCGTGCTGATGCATGACGACTCCGCCTGCGCAGAACGGGTATTGGCCACGCTGCTGCCGGAGTGGCAGGCAGAAGGCCGCCGCATGCTTGCCTTGCCGCGCGAAGCTGCATGAGGATCCTCTATCACCACCGCACCCGTGGCCGTGATGTCGAGGGCGTGCATATTCGCGGCGTCGTAAACGGCCTGCGCGAGCTTGGGCACGACGTGACGGTAATGTCGTTTCCCGGTGCGGATCCCGAGCACGAGCCGGTAGCGCAGCAAGGTCATGTTCGTCCTGGCCGATTGGCCCGTCTGGTTACGCGGCTACCCGGTGTGTTGTTCGAGTTTCTCGAGCTTGCCTACAACCCGGTCACCCTGCTGCGCATGAGCATGGCCATCCGGCAACGGCGGCCGCAGCTGATCTACGAACGCTATTCGCTGTTCCTGTGCGCCACGGTCTGGCTCGCGCGACGCCGGCGGATTCCGCTGATACTCGAAATCAACGATTCGGCCCTGGTCGAGCGCGTGCGTCCGCTGCGGCTGAAGGGGCTGGCACGGCGCATCGAGGCATGGTGCATGCGCAACTGCACGGGCCTGGTGTTTATCTCAAGCTACTTCAAGCAGCAGGCGGAAGACGCCTACGGCACCATCGCACCGTCGGTGATTTCGCCGAACGCGGCTGATCTGGCACGCTTCGATCCCGCGCGGTTCGATGCCGAACGCCTGCGCGCCGAGCGCGGGCTGACCGGTCGGGTCGTCTGCGGCCACATCGGCGCGTTCGCCCATTGGCACGGCATGGATGCGTTCGTCGAAGCGATGGCGAAGCGTATTGCCGAAGTGCCGCAACTTGCTTTGGTGCTGGTCGGTGACGGCCGCACGCTGCCGGCCATACGCGCACTGGTCGCCGAGCGTGGCCTGGCCGAGCGTGTGCTGCTACCTGGCAGGGTGGCGCACGAAGACATCGCCGCCTGGATCGCCTGCATGGACTACGCCGTGCTGCCGGATTCCAACCAGTACGGCTCACCGATGAAGCTGTTCGAGTTCATGGCCATGGGCGTGGCGATGGTGGCGCCGGACTATGCGCCGATCGCCGAGGTGGTCAGCGATGGGCAGACTGGCTGGCTGTTTCCCCGTCGCCAGACGGAGGTCTGCGTGCAGCGCGTGCTCGACCTCGCGATGCAGGCCGACCAGCGCCAGCGCGTTGGTGCGGCAGCACGCAGCTACATCATTCGTGAACGCCAGTGGCGCAACAACGCCGAGCAGCTGCTGACTTTGTTGACGCAGGGAGCTTCACGCTGATGGTAGTCACCGTTCTGTTGTCGGTCGTCCTGCTGCTGGTGCTTGGTGTGCTGGCACTGAGCTGGGCGATCCGCGCACGAAACATGCAGATCTGGCTCGCCAGTTATCTGCGTCGCCGGTTGCCGGAGCCGCCCGCCCATGGTCCGGTGCACGTGATGTTCTGTTTCGTCGATCACTTCGAGCCCGCCTGGGGGCGGGTCGATCTTGCCACGCAGCGCCAGCGCGTCGATCGCTGGTGCAGCGACTACCGGTTGCTGGCCGATGCCCACCGCGACGCCGATGGGCGACCGCCGCAGCACAGCTTCTTCTATCCCGAGGAGGAATACCTCGAGGAACACCTGCAAAAAATCTCCGCGTTGTGCGCGCAAGGTTACGGCGAGGTCGAGATCCATCTGCATCACGATGACGACACCGCGGAAAACTTCAACGCGACGATCAGTCGCTTCAATGAATTGCTGCACGAACGCCATGGCGCACTGTCGCGCGACCCGCATACTGGCCAGCTGCGCTTCGGCTTCATTCACGGCAACTGGAGCCTCGACAACTCACGCGCAGACGGACGCTGGTGCGGCATCAACAACGAGCTTACCCTGCTGCGCGAACTGGGCTGCTACGCCGACTTCACCTTGCCATCCGCACCTAGCGATACACAGACGCGCATGGTCAACGCGATCTACTACGCCACCGACGATCCGCTGCGCCCGAAATCGCACAACACCGGCGAGCCAGTGCGCGTCGACGGCAGCGCCAGCGGCGACCTGATGATCGTGCAGGGCCCGCTGGGACTGAACTGGCGCGAGCGCCGGTTTGGTCTGATCCCGCGCATCGAAAACGCCGATGTGCGCCGCGGTTGCCCGCCCACGGCCGCGCGAGTCGACGCCTGGGTGCGCACCGGCGTCCACGTCGAGGGACGCCCAGAATGGGTCTTCGTCAAGGTGCACACCCATGGCACGCAGGAACGCGACATGGATACCTTGCTTGGCGATGCCGCGCACGCCATGCACGCCCATCTCGAAAGCGCCTACAACGATGGCAAGCAATACGTCCTGCACTACGTCACCGCGCGCGAGGTCTACAACATCATCAAGGCTGCCGAGGCTGGTGAGGTCGGCAACCCGCACGCGTACCGTGACTACGCGCTGCCGCCGCCACCGCATCGGGCGCATTTGTGGCGTGCTGATCGCGCGTGAGCTTGCGTGGATAGACGATGCCCGCCGACGCCGCGCGACATTCAGGGTAGGGTGGGCCCGCAGCGCATTGACTCTAACTTCGTTTAGCCCGATTGCCCTGTTTCGCCATGGCTTCAGTGAGCCCCATGCGCAAACTGCTGCATGAACCACTGCACGACGCCGACGCCGTGGTTGTTCCAGTTGAAGCGTCGTGGGGTCTTGGCGTTGTCGGCGCAATCCAGGCTGTAAGAACCGGTCAGCCATGACAAACGCTGATCCAGCGCATGCTGTTGCGCGGGGTCGGTCTCGAAGTAGCGGGCGGCTGCTACGGGTAGGGTCATCTCGACGTCGTGGGCGTCGCTGTACCAGCCTTCGGAGTTCTCGATGTCGATGAGCTGCTTGTTGCTGGCGTGGGCGGACGACCAGTACCAGGTGATCTGCCCATTCGGACCGCTGCAGGGGTTGCGCCAGTCCTTTTCCTTGTCGGTGATGGTTTTCAGATCGATCCAGCCATAGTGTTCGAGGTAGCGGCCGAAACCGGTGATCATGGTGGGGATGCGCGGGTCGGCGGTGACCAGCCACGCATGCCAGAGCCCGTCGATGATGTTCTCGGTCATCCACGGCGAGCTGCCACGCACATCGGTGGCGGGATCGTAGGTGTCGCCTTCATGCACTTGCCAGCTGTTGCGCCATGAGCCGTCGTTGCCGAGGCCATCAGGGTTGTGCTGTTGGTGCTGGTAGAGCCAGCCCAGGCGGTTGTCGATACGCTTGAGATAGCTCTTGTCGCCGGTGATCTCGTAGGCGCTGACAGTCGCCAGCAGACCAAGCCCGGCTTCGCGTTCGGTGAAGCGCTGCTCGGGCTTGGTGTAGGGGCCCGCGGGGAAGTTCCAGCCACCGGTATCCCAGGAACCGATCATGCGCTGGATCAGCGCATCGTCATGCTCGCTGTCGTCACCGGTCAGTCCAAGTGCGAGCAGGATGGGCTCGACATAGACGTACTTGGGGTCGCAGACATTCACCTCGCCCACGCTCCAACCGCCACCGCATAGCGGCCAGCCCGGGGCGCCAACGCGGCGCAGATGCTCCATGTAGTAGCGGTAACTTTCGCTGGCAGCGGCCAGGTATTCTTCGCGCCCGGTGCGCACGTACTGCTGGAACAGCGTACTCGTGCGGTCGAACAGCCAGGACGGCCCCTCGGTGCGTGGCAGGGGTGCGGCCCATTTGAACTGGGTGGCGAAGAAGTGGTCGTAGGGTCCGGGTGATGCAGCCGGCTGCTGCGGCCCGGCGATCAGGGACGCGGACATCCACTCGGGACTCAGCAGGGCGAGCACGCCGGGTACGCGCACTCCATCGGTATTGACGACGAGCCCGTCTACATACGGCCAGCCATCCGCCTTGGTAGTGCTGTCGGGAGGGCCGAGGGCGAAGCGGAGCGTGCGGCTGTCGCCATCGAGTTCGGTATGCAGCTGCACGCGCACTGCGCGAATGCTGCCGTCCTTGAAATGCCAGTTCAGCGTCGGCTCGACATGCGTTGGCAACGCATTGCCGTGCTCGTCGACGATATGTACCTGAGCTGCGTCGCGCAGCATGCCAGGCGGAAACGGAAGGCCAAACGTGACGGCCACGTTCTTGCCGATGGCCCCGTGGCGGCGCAGCTCGATGCTCTGCCAGCGCGGGTCCACCGCTTTGGCCCCGGTCACCACCACTTGCGGCAGCGGGGTGACGGCGGCACCGGTATTCGTGCTTTGCCGGGCAGGGCTCGCCGACGAAGATGGCGCCGGATATGCCGTGCCGGCTTCGCTCGGTGTCGCGGGCTGTCGGACGTCGGTATTGTCAGGCACGGCAGCCCTGCCGGCGACGACTTCGGTATGCGGGCTCGCCGCATAAACGTTGACCCACAATGACGAGGTGGCAAGTGCAGCAAGCAGCCACCGCTTTGCAGAGCGCATTCGAATTCGTGATGAGGTCATGATCATGCCAGGCGTCCTGCCAAGGTGATTAACACTTTGTCGGAAGGGCTCTCGCTGAGCTGAAGATACTCGTTTCGATGTCCATATCGCACGAGGGGTGCGCAGGGCGCGACACTAATCACAGGTTGCCCGCCGTTCGCATCTGAACCACAGCCGATGCGGACGGCGCTCACTTCAGCTGCTCACGGTCGATTGCGTCGCGAGCTTGCGCTCCCACGTCAGCGCGGTGCGTACGATGAACTCGAGGTCGTCGTGACGGGGCTCCCAGCCGAGCAGGCTGCGCAGGCGATCCGCGCGCGCGATCAGCATGGGTGAATCGCCCTCGCGGCGGGGTTGCTCGATCACCTTCAACTCGCGACCGCTGACGCGACGGACCGTATCGATCACTTCACGCACGCTGTAACCATGACCATACCCGCAATTGAGCGTCAGCGACTCGCCATCGGCGCGCAGGTGATCGAGTGCGCGCAGGTGTGCTGCGGCCAGATCCTCGACGTGAATGTAATCGCGGATGCCGGTACCGTCCGGAGTGTCGTAATCAGTGCCGAAAATCGAAAGGCTGTCGCGTTTGCCGACCGCGTGTTCGCAGGCGACCTTGAGTAGCAGGGTTGCGTTGGGCGTGGACTGGCCGATCCGGCCCTGCGGGTCGCAGCCGGCGACATTGAAGTAGCGCAGGATCACATGCCGCATCGCGCCGGTGGCGCTGAGATCGCGCAGCATGGTTTCGGACATCAGCTTGGACATGCCGTACGGATTGATCGGTTGCGTAGGCGTGTCTTCATCGGCAACGCCGCTGGCGGGCATGCCGTAGACCGCGGCGGTCGAGGAGAACAGAAATTGGCGCACGCCGGCGTCCGCGCAGCACGCCAGCAGGTTGCGCGTGTTGCAGGTGTTGTTGCCGTAGTACTTGAGCGGATCGCGCACCGATTCGGGAACCACGGTATGCGCGGCGAAATGCAGTACGGCCCCCACACGATGCTCAGCCAGTATCTGCGCCACCAACGAGCGATCGCCGACGTTTCCAACGACCAGTTCAGCGCCGCGCACCGCGTCGCGAAAGCCGCTGACCAGGTTGTCGATCACCACCACGCGCTCTCCCCGCGAGCTCAATTGCTGCACGACGTGGCTGCCGATGTAGCCGGCACCGCCAGTTACGAGTATGGCTGGGTGGTTCATGCGCTCGTTCCCATGCGGGTCGACGTGGAGGGTGCGGTGTTTTCGATCTGGCCGAATGCCGCCGAATACCAGTCGAGCACCTCGCCAATCATCCGCGCACGGTCCGTCTCGGAAAAAAAGATGTGATCGCATTCGGGCCAATACGCGAAGCGGATCGCCGGGTCATGCGCCAACTTGCCGTAGGTAGATGCGAACTGCCGGGAGTCAAGAAAATAGTTGGTGATGCCGCCGGTGAACAACGAGAAAATGCGTACGCGTCGATCCAGCAATTCGCGCAGCTGGGTGCGCTCTGCGCCAGCAGCCGGCCACTCGCGATCGATATCGAGGTCCTCCATCGGCCGTGGCTCCCGCCGCAGGTACCTGGACATCAGTCGAGAAGCTGTCGTCAGCCAACGCGTGGGAGGCCACCGAAGATGATGTCGAACCTGCGCCAGGTGAAACCATGGGCCTGCGCGTGCGAGGCCATCGATCTGCAGCACGCCAATCACCCGCTGGTCGTGCAACGCGACTTTCCACGCCAGATCCGCGCCACGGCACAGGCCGGCAATCACAAAACGGGTACTGCCAAGATGACGCTCGATCGCGTCGAGCGCCAGCTTTACGGCAGGCAGCGAAGTGATCGGGCTGTCGAGCATAGTGTCGCCGATGCCCGGTAGATCGAAGCGGAACGTCGCGTTGCCGACCCGGGCCATCTGGCGGGCAAGCGTGACATGCAGGCGGAAAGGGCCTGTGCGCGGGATCAGTCCGGCGTTGAGCACAACCAGTACCGGGCCGCGCACCGGCCCGGCATCCGGACGCGTCAGTAGCCCAAAAAGCGAGCTGTTGTCGGCGATGTGGACGATTTCGTCGATCATGCGATGGCCCGCGGGGTACCCAGGATCGCAGTCAGGCGGTCGATCGGTTCGTGCAGGTCCCGGGTCAGGAAGGTCGCGCGTACTTCCAGCGTATCTTTCCAGTGCGTCCTGGACTCGGGAAGGTCGATCCGCTGAGTGGTGTGTCCGGGTATATCCCCTATGCGACCGTCGGCAAGCACACCCAGGACCGTATGGCCTGGCAACGGCTGGGACGGAAACTCGGCAGCCATGATTTCGCTATGCAATGCATCCGGACAGGCATAGCCCACCAATTGACTGTCTTCCCGATAGGAGCCGAGCTGCCGGCAAAATGGATAGTCCGCACGCAGTGCACGCTCGGCTTCGTCCAGGCGATGCAGTTCGGCCAGATACGAGCTACCGCTCACGATGGGTTGCCATATCCAGAGCTGGGAAATCGAGCCATCACCCGCGGCGAACTGCCACGCAGGCCATCCG
>JBAPPP010000336.1:0-5692 GCA_049280175.1 Rhodanobacter sp. | reverse complement strand
CCACGCGGGGTCGTGCGCGAGCTGTTGCGCCTGCTTTGGCTGACCTTGCTGCAATGCATGCGCGGCCTGCTGGTCGGGTCGCTGCCACAGGTCTTGCCAGCTCGTCGCATTGGCGTTGCCAGGCAGCAGCGGCAACAGCACCAGTGGCAGCAACAGCAGCCAGCCGCGTCGGAATGCCGTCGCCACGACCAGCAGCAACGGCAGCAGCAACCAAGGGCCACGATCCTGCCATTCATCGCCGACCGGCCCGTTCACCGCATTCACCGGACCAGAGCGCAATTGCGCATGCATTGCATCGATATCGCTGCGGTCCGCACTCATCGGCACGTAACGACCGCCGCCGGCGGTCGCCAGCGCCGTGAGTGCGGCATCATCACGACCGGCCAGCGTCATGTGGTCCTGCGCGTCATGCAGAAAGCCGCCACCGGCCAGAGGTACCGGACCACCTTGCGGGGTGCCCACACCGAGCACCGACACCTGCACACCGGCGGCGTTCGCCTTGCGCGCAGCGGCGTCGGCAGCCGCATCGGCCTGATCGGTGATCAACACCAGCGAACCACCCGCGGCCTTGGCGTCCTCGATCAACGCCACGCCACGCTGGATCGCCAGCGCCGCGTTGTCGCCATCCACCGGCATGGTGTCGGGGGCCATCGCATCCAGCAGATCGTTGAGGCTGTTCACATCGGACGTCAGCGGTGCCACCACGAACGCTTCACCGGCATAGGCGATCAGCGCATTCAAGCCATCCCGATTGCTGGCCAGCAGATCGTGCGCTTTGTAGCGCACGCGATCGAGCCGGCTCGGCGCCACATCACGTGCAAGCATGTGCTGCGACAGCGAGATCGCTACTACTTGCGCGGCGCGACTTGCATACAGCGGCTGCTGAACACGGCTCCAGCTTGGACCGGCCAGCGCCAGCGCACACAGCGACCAGCCCGTGGCAAACAGCCACACCGGCACGTGCCGGTTCGCGGCGCGCCCACGCAGCAGATACGGCAGCAGTTCGGGATCCACCAGCCGCGACAGCTCCAACTGCACCGAACTGCGCCGCATACCGAGCCACATCAACAACGGCAGCAGGGCCAGCGCGGCCAACCACCACGGCTGCAGGAAATGGAACTGTTGCAGCGTCGCGCTGATGCCTGCGGTGTTCATGCCGGCTGCTCCGGCAACCGTGCAAACCGGCGCGGCACGATCACCAGCAGCAACAGCAGGATCGCGGCAGCCAGCGGCCAGCGAAACAGTTCATGCCGGGGCCGCAACGTGGGTCCTTGCTGCGGCATCGGCTCCAGCGCGTCGATCGCGCGATACGCATCGGCCAACTCGGTACCGTCGGTGGCGCGGAAAAATTGACCACCGGTTTCCTTCGCGATCGTGGTCAGCATGTCCGCGTCCAGATCCGCCGATGGATTGATCAGCTGGCTGCCGAAAAATCCCGGCACCCTCATCTGCGTTGCGCCCACACCGATGGTATAGATGCGCACGCCGGCGGCCTTGGCCGCGCGCGCCGCTTCGCGCGGCGCGATGTTGCCGGTGTTGTTGACGCCATCGGTGAGCAGCACCAGCACCCGTGCCTGTTCCGGCAGCGCCGAGAGCCGCTTCACGGCTACCGCAATCGCGTCGCCGATCGCTGTCTCGGTGCCAGCCAACCCCACGACGGCGCCCTGCAGTTGCGCGCGCACGGCTGACAAATCGTAGGTGAGCGGTGTCACCAGGAATGCCTGGCTGCCAAACAGGATCAAACCCAACTCATCGCCACTGCGGCGGCGGATGAAATCACCGGCAATCGCCTCGACCGCTTCGAATCGACTGACCGGTTGACCGGCCAGATCCATGTCACCGGTGCGCATGCTGCCGGACAGATCCACCGCCAGCATCAGCGCACGCCCACTGCGTTGTTGCGCCTGCGGCGGTCCTACCCACTGCGGCCGTGCCGCGGCCATCAACAGGCACAGCCATCCCAGCGCCAACAGCCATGGAAGGACGCCATGCGCGGGTATGCCAACCACCTTCGTCAACTGCAGGCCGGGTTGCGGTAGATGCAGGGCCTGGCCCGGTGCCGCCGGCTGCAGCAAGCGACGCAACAGCCATGGCAATGGCAGCGCCACGACCACCCACGGCCATGCAAACTCAAACATGTCCGCGCTCCAGCGGTGCCGGCTTCCACGTGCGGGGCTTCAGCGCCAACTGCAACCACTGCCGCACGGCCGCCGCCACGGCTGCGTGATCGAACAACGAATGCGGGCGGTAGATCGCCTGATCCAGCATCAGCAAACGATCCAGCGTGAGCGCATCGACCGGTACGCGCGCCAGGGTCTGTCGCCAGGCTTCGCCGCGTTGTTGGATGGCCATCGCATCATGCCGACGTGCCACCCGCCGCAGCAGTTGATGCAACCCACTCGCGAGCGCGGCCTGATCGCCATCTCGCTGATGCTGGAGCATGAGTCGATCGAGTTCTTCCAGAACCTGTGCGCTTTGACAAGCCTTTCCCTGCCGGCGGCGCCATAGCCATGCGCCTGCCAGCAACAACGCCAGCAACAGCACGGCAAGCATCCACCAGCCTGGAGCCGGCGGCCACCATGAGGGATCCGGTGGCAGATGGATATCGCGCAACTTCGGTCCCTGCGTCGGGGGCGTTGCCGGCGACTGGGTGATCGCCGCGATCATCGGGTCGGCCTCGCGGCGCCGAGCAGCGTCGCCACCGGCGCGAACGGATCACTTGAAGTATCGATGCGGCCGTGGCGCAGACCCAACGATTGCGCCAGCTCGCCGAGCCGGGCCGGACCTGCGCCAAGCACGCGCTGGAATTCGCGGCGCTGGCGTTCGGACTGCAGCAGCACTTCGCTACGTTCGCCCGCATGTTCCATCGGATAGCGTCCGGGCGGCGCCAATGCCTGCTCCAGCGCGTCGGCGATCACCAGCACGCTGACCCCGGCATGCCGGGTGAGATCGAGCAGGCGCAGCCGTGCCGGCGCATCGCAACTGAAACCATCGCTGATCAGCAGCACGCGACTGGCTCCGTGCAGCACGCGGCCCGCACGTATCAAGGCGTCGGCGAGTGGCTCTTCTCTGTCTGACGATTCATTGGCTGACGATCGCAACGTGTCCCAGCCGGCCAGCGCGCCGCATACCGCCAGTGCGCCGCGCGAACCCGCTTGCGGGCGCAACAACTGGTCGGCATGACCGAAAGCCATCACCCCGACCCGCTCGCCTGCGTGGACTGCATACCAGGCGGCACACGCCGCAGCACGCGCTGCCTGCACCGACTTGAACCGTACGCGCGTGCCGAAATGCATGCTGGCATGCGTGTCCAGCAGGATCAGCAGGCAGCCTTCGCGATCCTCCTGGAATAATTTGGTATGCAGCTTTCCGCTACGCGCGGTGAGTCGCCAATCGAGTCGACGCACATCGTCACCGGCCTGATAGACGCGCGATTCGGCGTAATCCATACCACGGCCGTATAGACGGCTGGACTGCTGACCGCTGCGTGCGGCTCGGCTGGGCAAGGGCGCCATGCGTGCCCGCGTCACGCGCGCACGCAACGCAATCAGCTCGGCCAGTGAAACCTGGCTGCGGCCATCGCCATCGACCCGGTTACGGACAGAAGTACTCATGGTTGTGCTCATGAACAGGCTCTTACGGCAGCGGCACGAGATCCAGCAGGCGATCGATCACCTGATCCGGCCGCACGCCCTCGGCTTCTGCCTCATAGCTGAGCAACACGCGATGGCGCAGTACTTCGTGCGCGATGCCATGTACGTCTTCCGGCAATACGTAATCGCGTCCGGCCAGCCACGCCTGCGCACGCGAACAGCGATCCAGTGCGATGGTGGCACGCGGGCTGCCGCCCCAGGCGATCCAGCGCTTCAGCTCGGGTCCGTAACGGCCCGCATCACGCGTGGCCAGCACCAGCTGGGTCAGGTATTCCTCCAGCGCCGGCGCCATATGCACCGCCATCGCCGCGTCGCGCGCGGCGAATACATCGGCCTGACTCAGCAATGCCTGTACCGGTGCCGTGGGATGTGCACGGCGACGGGCCTGCTCGCGTGCCAGTTTGAGTATCGCCAGTTCCGCGGCAGCATCCGGATAACCGATGGTCACATGCATCAGGAAGCGATCCAGCTGGGCTTCCGGCAAGGTGAACGTGCCTTCCTGCTCGATCGGATTCTGGGTCGCCATCACCATGAACAGCTCGGGCAGATGCCAGGTGCTGCGGCCCACGGTGATTTGCTGTTCGGCCATGGCCTCAAGCAGCGCCGACTGCACCTTGGCCGGTGCGCGGTTGATCTCGTCTGCCAGCACGATGTTGTGAAACAGCGGGCCGCGCTCGAACTCGAAACTGCCGGTCTGTGGACGGAACACGTCGGTGCCGGTGAGATCCGCCGGCAGCAGGTCGGGGGTGAACTGCACCCGATGGAAATCCGCCTTGATCCGCGCCGCCAACGCCTTGACCGCTGTGGTTTTGGCCAGGCCAGGCGCGCCCTCGACCAGCAGATGACCATCGGCCAGCAGCGCCACCAGTAGGCAGTCGATCAGATGCGGCTGGCCAATAATGCAGCGCTGCAGATCGTCGCGCAGTTGCGCAAAGGCCCGCTGCAGATCGCTTAGGGGCTGGATTTCGGATCGGCTTTCAGGCCGGCTTTCAGGCATTTCCATGTTCGGTTTCCGTTCTCGACATTACGCAGGAAGGCTGTCCGGCACGACGCGATGGGGAAGGTCCCGGCAGCGTGCTACAGACCATGGCCATCGCCAGAAGTTTAGTCTGACCGCAAACATCGACGCAGGCCGCACAAAGAAAAGAGGCGGCCGAAGCCGCCTCTCATGCTTGCATGACGCGAAACTTACTGCAGCGTGGCGCTGAGGATGCGCGGCGTCACGAAGATCAGCAGTTCGGCCTTGTTGACGATGCGCGAGGTCTGCCGGAACAGCGCGCCGAGCACCGGGATGTCACCCAGACCAGGCACCTTGACGATCGTGTTGGACTTGTCGATTTCGTAGATGCCACCGAGCACCACGGTCTGTCCATTGTCCACCAGCACCGAGGTATTGATCGAGCGGGTGTCGATGGTCGGCACCTGACCGCTGCCCGGCACGCTGACGTAACCGGCCAGCGCATCCTTGGTGACGTTGATCTGCAGGTAGATGCGGTCGTCGGCGGTGATCGTCGGAGTGACCTTCAGCTCCAGCACGGCGTCCTTGAACTGCACCGTGGCGGTGCCGCTACCGGCGGCGCCCGTGGTGCTGTTCTGGAACGTCACGTAGCCGATCTCCTGGCCCTGGCGGATGTCCGCCTCCTCATGATTCGCGGTAATCACCCGTGGGCTGGAAATCGTTTCGCTGAGGCCTTCGGTCTGTGCCGCCGAAAGCTCCAGATCCAGCGAGTAGTTCCTGCCCAGGATCGCCAGGCCGATGCTGCCGGCCGTCGTGGTGGAGGGCAGGTTGAAGTTCAGGCCGCCGGCGCCATTGGTCGTCGCGGTCCCGGTCGTCGTACCGTTGTTGCCGGCGGGCAGACCCAACTGGCCGCCGGTCTGGATCACCTGCCCACTGGGATTGTTTCGCTGGGCATTGGCACCAAACTTGGCACCCAGGTCACGTTCGAAATCGTCAGTGGCGATCACGATCCGCGATTCGATCAGTACCTGCTGTACCGGTGTATCCAGCACTGCGATCAGATCGCGTAGCTGCTTGATCT
>JBAPPP010000335.1:0-1522 GCA_049280175.1 Rhodanobacter sp. | reverse complement strand
ACAACGGGTGCGCGCGAGCGCCTTCTGATATGGAGCGACCTGTCAATACCTTTTCGAGGTGTTGACGGTTTTATTGTTTAAAAAGCCAGGCCTGCTTTCTCCGCAAGGAGGAAGCGGGCCTTTCTCTTTTGTTGCTGAAGCTGCGGGGAAGTGTTCCCGCCGGAGCCGCCCATCGCATGGTCGTCCGGCCAGAACGGCGCGCAGCGGGCAAGGGCGCGCTCTGCGCGGCGAAGCGGACCCTTGACGGCGAGCACCGTTCTGGCACCGACCACGAACGTCGATGGGCGGCGCAGGGGGAACACGTTCCTGCTGGTGGGCCCGGAGCGCTTCGGTTCGGACAGCAGTGCCGATGACAGCCAAGGAGCAAACGCGACGATTGATCACTCTGATATTCGCGGGTCGGAACCGCATGGTCATGATCCGTCGGGAGCTGCCTCGGACTAGACGCGCGGGTTCGGTTCGGAAACCGTTCCGCATAGAAGGTGAGGAGGGTTCTCCTTTTCGTGGTCCCTTCACTGTCATCGGCGCTGCTGTCCTGAATAACATGGTTGATCGAAACTGTTTTATGCGGTAGTCGCGAGTTTGTGCTGCTTCTCGGCTTGGCGAGCGATGGCCCAGATGAATCCCAACATCTCACGGCCGACCGCTGTCACCGTTTGGTTCTTGTTCTTGCCTCGCAGCGTAAAAGTCTTATAGCGCTTGTGCAAACGCTGCTGCGCTTTCCAGGCAATCGCTTTGACCTCGTCGCTGAGTTCAAGATTCTTCTGCCGCCGCAAGAGAAACCCTGTGACATTGGGCCGGTGTTGATAGGCCCATGCCGATTCCATCACCACACGCCGGAGATGGCCGTTGCCCGTTTTTGTGATGCCTCCGCGTTGCACTCGATTGCCGCTAGAATGTTCGCGGGCCACCAAACCGCTGTAACCCATCAACTGCCGTGGACGGTCAAACCTGCTCAATGATCCCAGCTCGGAGACGATCGTGGCCGCCGTCGTTTGCGCCACACCACGCAGTGCCTGCAATGCCTCGATCACTGCGCGGATCTCCGCCGGTGCCTGCTGCACGGCCTCGTCAATGGCTTTCTCCAGTTTTACGATTCTGGCAGCCACATGGTCCACTTCTTCCAGATAATCGGCGAGCGTTGCTTCTAGCGCCGCCTGTCCGAAATGGACATGTGTTTGGATCCATTCCATGTACTGCTTCGTCCACGCCTTGATCCCCTCCGGCCGACGCCCATGTCGCAACAGGAATTTGCCCAGCCGGTGGCGCGCTTTGAGCTGATCCTTCTTCGCCGCTTCGCGTGCGCGGACCAGATCTCTTAATGCTTCGTGATCTGCGTCGGGAACCCACACTGCGGTGAGTTCGCCGGCCCGATGACACCGCGCCAGCTTCTCCGCATCCCGACGATCCGTCTTCACTCGATCGCCTGCTTTGGTCGGAACCAGGCTGGGAGCAATCACTTGGCAGGCCACGCCCAGTTGGGTCAGTTGCCAATACAAGACATAGCCTGTCGGTCCGGCCT
>JBAPPP010000334.1:0-5882 GCA_049280175.1 Rhodanobacter sp. | reverse complement strand
CCATAAAACGAAGGTGGCCCGCGCTCCGCGCCGGCCGAGTGTGCGACATGGCAACTACGTGGTTCCAACGCTGACATCCACCACGCCTTCGCGTTTCCTAAAAAGGGCGTTGCGCCCTTTTTTGCTTTTCAGAGAATGGTTTTCATGATTGAGATCACGCTACCCGACGGCAGCAAGCGGCCGTTCGATCATCCCGTTTCCGTGCAAGAAGTGGCCGCCTCCATCGGCGCCGGTCTGGCGAAGGCAACGTTGGCCGGCAAGGTCGATGGCCAGCTGGTGGACGCCTGTTTCCAGATCGAGCACGACGCGAGTCTGCAGATCGTCACTGACAAGAGTCCCGAGGCGCTGGACATCCTGCGCCATTCCACCGCGCATCTGATGGGGCAGGCCGTACAACGGCTGTACCCGGGGGCGCAGGTCACGATCGGCCCGGTGATCGACAACGGCTTCTTCTACGACTTCGCCTATGAGCGTCCGTTCACGCCCGAGGATCTGCCGAAGATCGAGGCAGAGATGGAAAAGATCGTCGCCGAACAGTTGCCGGTAACGCGCAGCGTGAAGTCGCGCGACGAAGCAGTGCAGTTCTTCCGCGGCATGGGCGAGAACTACAAGGCCGAGATCATCGAGTCGATTCCGTCCGATGAGCCGCTTTCGCTGTATTCGCAGGGCGAGTTCACCGACCTGTGCCGCGGTCCGCATGTGCCGAACACTGGCAAGCTGCGCGCCTTCAAGCTGATGAAGGTGGCTGGCGCCTACTGGCGCGGCGATTCCAACAACGCGATGCTCACCCGTATCTATGGCACCGCGTGGTTGAACGACAAGGATCTGAAGGCCTACCTGAACCAGCTGGAGGAGGCCGAGAAGCGCGATCACCGCAAGATCGGCAAGGCGCTGGATCTGTTCCATCAGCAGGAAGAAAGCCCGGGCATGGTGTTCTGGCACCCGAACGGCTGGGCCATCTGGCAGGCCGTGGAGCAGTACATGCGCGGCGTGTACAAGCGCAGCGGCTATCAGGAAGTGCGCTGCCCGATGGTGTTGGACGTGTCGCTGTGGAAGAAGTCCGGGCACTGGGACAACTACGCGGAGAACATGTTCTTCACCGAGTCGGAGAAGCACACCTACGCGTTGAAGCCGATGAATTGCCCAGGCCATGTGCAGGTGTTCAACACTGGTCTGCACAGCTACCGCGAGCTGCCGATCCGTTACGGCGAATTCGGTGGCTGCCATCGCAACGAACCGTCCGGCGCATTGCACGGCATCATGCGCGTGCGTGCGTTCACCCAGGACGACGGTCATATATTCTGCATGCCCGAGCAGGTCGAGCGTGAGGTCACCGCGTTCCATCTCCAGGCGATGAAGGTCTACGCCGACTTCGGCTTCACCGACGTGGCGATCAAGCTCGCGCTGCGGCCGGAAAAGCGCATCGGTTCCGATGAATTCTGGGATCGCACCGAGGAAATGCTGCGCAATGCCTTGCGCGCTGCTGGGGTGGAGTGGACCGAGCTGCCGGGTGAGGGCGCGTTCTACGCACCGAAGATCGAGTACCACCTGAAGGACTCGATCGGTCGTGCCTGGCAGGTCGGCACCATGCAGGTCGATTTCATGATGCCCGAGCGCCTGGGCGCCGAATATGTGGACGAACACTCCCAGAAACAGCATCCGGTGATGTTGCACCGGGCCATCGTGGGCTCGATGGAGCGTTTCATCGGCATCCTGATCGAGCATCATGCCGGCGCGCTGCCGCCGTGGCTGGCTCCGATACAGGCGGTGGTGCTCAATATCACCGATGCGCAGGGGGATTATGTCCAGCAAGTGACGCAAACCCTTGTCGACAAAGGTTTCCGGGTACAATCGGATTTGCGCAACGAAAAAGTCGGTTATAAAATCCGCGAGCACACGTTGCAGAAAGTGCCCTATCTCCTGGTGGTCGGTGACCGCGAAAAAGAAACTGGCACTGTTTCCGTGCGTACCCGCTCAGGTGAAGATCTGGGCAGCGTGCCGCTAGCCGAGTTCGTTGAGCGACTGGTGACCGAAACCCGGCGCTGAGCGCCGGACGGTCAGTTTTTATTACTTCTTCTGGAGGATCGTGGTATCGCTACCACCGACAACAAGGGCAATCGTCGTAACCTGGAAATCCGCGTTCCGCGGGTTCGTGTGATTGGTGCCGAAGCTGAGCAGCTCGGTATCCTGACCCGTGACGAGGCACTGGCGCTGGCGCAGGAAGCCGGCATGGATCTGGTTGAGATCCAGCCGAACGGCGACCCGCCGGTCTGCCGCATCATGGATTACGGCAAGTTCAAGTTCGAAGCCCAGAAGAAGGCGCAGGCCGCCAAGAAGAAGCAGAAGCAGGTCGAGATCAAGGAAGTGAAGTTCCGTCCGGTTACGGACGTGGGCGACTACCAGATCAAGCTGCGCAACATGCTTCGCTTCCTTGAGGAAGGCGATAAGGTCAAGGTCACCATCCGCTTCCGCGGCCGCGAAATGTCGCACCAGGACCTGGGCCAGAACCTGGCCAAGAAGATCCAGGAAGACGTCGGCGAGAACGGCCAGATCGAGTCGTTTCCCCGGCTGGAAGGCCGTCAGATGGTCATGATGATCGGGCCGAAGAAGAAGCAGTAACGCTGCTTTTGCCTCGCTTCTGCCCCCTCTCCCTATGGGAGAGGGCTGGGGTGAGGGTTCGGGGCTTGCCTCGAGCCCCAACAAGCCTCCGCTTCTGCCCCCTCTCCCTATGGGAGAGGGCTGGGGTGAGGGTTTGGGGCTTGCCTCAAGCCCCAACGAGCGTTTCGTGCAAGCCCCGGACCCTCACCTCAATCCTCTCCCACAGGGAGAGGAGGCGAAGGTCAGCACTGCGTGCTGGTATTGAACTTTATGAACCCGTATAATTACGGGTTCGACCCACACGGACGGGTCGTGAACCGATCGTGGCAGGACGGAAAGCGTGATCTTCGGATCGCCGCCAGATCAGTCAGAAACCGGAGCTGCCCTATGAAAAGGCAAGCCCCAAGCAGGGATCATCATCATGCCCAAGATCAAGACCAACCGGGCGGCTGCGAAGCGTTTTCGCAAGACCGCGTCGGGTAAAATCAAGTGCGGCCACGCCTTCAAGTCACACATCCTGACCAAGAAGTCGACCAAGCGTAAGCGCGGTCTGCGTGCACCGAATCATCTGAAAGCGTGCGACACCAAGGGTGTAGCGCGCATGTTGCCGTACTTGTAAGACGAGGAGATAAACCATGGCTCGTGTAAAGCGTGGCGTTACCGCCCGTCGTCGTCACAAAAAAGTTATCGGTCGTGCCAAGGGCTATTACAACGCCCGCCGCAAGGTCTTCCGCGTTGCCAACCAGGCCGTCATCAAGGCTGGCCAGTACGCCTACATCGGCCGCAAGCAGCGCAAGCGTCAGTTCCGCGCACTGTGGATCGTGCGTATCAACGCCGCTGCGCGCATGTTCGGTCTGTCCTACAGCCGCCTGATCAATGGTCTGGCCAAGGCCGGCATCACGGTTGACCGCAAGGTCCTCGCCGACATCGCCGTGCATGACATCAAGGCGTTTGAAGTGATTGCCGAGAAGGCCAAGGCCAGTCTGGCCGCTTGATCGTCAGGCGCTCGCGCCAGCACGATATGATGTAAAGCAAGCGGGGAGGAGGCCATGGTCTCCTCCCCGTTTTTATTTGGGGCATCCTCAAATTAATTTAATCAGGCAGCAAATCGGAGTTGCATCGATGGACGACCTGGAAAGCCGCGCCGCGCAGGCGCTGGCCGAAGTCGAGAAGGCAGACACGCTGGAGGCGCTCGACGCGCTGCGCGTGGGGCTGTTGGGCAAAAGCGGCATCGTCACCGCCGCGCTGAAGGCGCTCGGTGCGCTGGCGCCGGATGAACGCAAGGCGCGCGGCGCCGAGGTCAATCGGGTCAAGGACCGCCTGGCCGATGCACTGTCCCTGCGCAAGCAAGTATTGGAGCAGGCCGAGCTGGATCGCCGGCTGGCCTCCGAAAAGCTCGATATCAGCCTGCCCGGGCGCGACGGCGAACGCGGCGGCATCCATCCGATTACGCGCGCGCTCGAGCGTATCGCTTCGATCTTTGCGCGGCTCGGTTACCAGCGCGCTGACGGCCCGGAGATCGAGGACGACTGGCACAACTTCGAGGCGCTGAATTTCCCGCCGCACCATCCGGCGCGCGCGATGCACGACACGTTTTATTTCGGCGATGGCCGGCTGCTGCGTACGCATACGTCGCCGGTGCAGATCCGTGCGATGCAGGGGCGCCAGCCGCCGATTCGCATCATCGCACCAGGCAAGGTCTATCGCAGCGATTCGGATCAGACCCACTCGCCGATGTTCCATCAGATCGAAGGCTTGCTGGTCGACGAGACCTCGAGCTTCGCGGACTTGAAAGGCACCCTTGCGGAGTTCATCCGCGCTTTCTTCGAGCGCGATTTCGAGATGCGTTTCCGTCCCAGCTATTTCCCGTTCACCGAGCCGTCGGCTGAAGTGGATATTCGCTGGGACGCCGAAGACGGCTCCACGCGCTGGTTGGAAGTGCTGGGCTGCGGCATGGTGCATCCGAACGTGCTGGCGAACTGCGGCATTGATCCGGAGCGCTATACCGGCTTCGCGTTCGGCCTGGGCGTAGAGCGCTTCGCGATGTTGCGCTACGGCGTGTCCGATCTGCGCGCGTTCTTCGAGAACGACCTGCGCTTCTTGAAGCAGTTCGCGTAACGCCGCCAGGAAACGACACGATGAAATTCTCTGAAAACTGGCTGCGCGAACTGGTCGAGATCAAGGCTGACCGCGCGACTCTGAGCCACGCGCTAACCATGGCCGGGCTGGAAGTGGAAGAACTGACCGTGCTGGGCGAAGGCCTTGCCGGTGTGGTCGTGGCCGAGATCGTCGCCACCGAGAAGCATCCCGAAGCCGATCGCCTGCAGGTCTGCAAGGTCGACGCGGGGCAGGGCGAGCTGCTGCAGATCGTCTGTGGCGCGCCGAATGCGCGCGTAGGCATCAAGGTGCCGTTGGCTACAGTGGGCGCAAGCCTGCCCGGTGGCATGGCGATCAAGGCGGCCAAGCTGCGTGGGGTCGAATCGTTCGGCATGCTGTGCTCGGCGAAGGAGCTGGGTGTCGATGCCGATGCCACCGGCCTGCTCGAACTGCCGCTCGACGCGCCAGTCGGCCAGTCGCTGGCTGACTACCTTGGCCTGCCTGATGCCAGCATCGAATTGAAGCTCACGCCGAACCGTCCCGATTGCCTGGGACTGGTGGGTCTGGCGCACGATGTCGCCGCGCTGTTCGGCAGCGCAGTCAAGGTGCCAGTGCAGGCTCCCGCGGCGGTAACGGCGCAGGCGAAGCGCGGCATACGGTTGCAGGCGGGCAAGGACGCGCCACGCTACCTTGGCCGCATCGTCGAAGGCATCGATCCTGCGGCACGTACCCCCCTGTGGCTGACCGAGCGCTTGCGCCGCTCCGGCCTGCGCCCGATCAGCGCCGTCGTGGACATCACCAACTACGTCATGCTGGAACTGGGTCAGCCGCTACACGCGTTCGACAACGACACGCTTCAGGGCGACATCGTGGTGCGCCATGCAGGTGCCGGCGAGACGCTGAAGCTGCTCGACGGTAGCGAGCCGAAGCTGGATGAAGGCTTTGTGCTGATCGCTGACGAGCACAAGGCTCTGGCGGTGGCCGGTGTGATGGGCGGCTTCGATTCGCGCGTCACCGACGCCACTCGGAATATCTTCCTGGAATCCGCGCATTTCGCGCCCGCCGCGATCATGGGGCGTGCGCGCAAACTCGGCATGCACACCGACGCGTCGCATCGCTTCGAGCGCGGCGTCGATCCCGAGCTGCCGCGCCGCGCACTGGAGCGAGCCACCGAGCTGTTGCTGTCG
>JBAPPP010000333.1:0-6046 GCA_049280175.1 Rhodanobacter sp. | reverse complement strand
GTATGAGTCGATCAGGATGGGTATAGATGTTGTGGCTGCCTGGGCGGGTGAAACCGATCAAGGTGATGCCGCCGCTGCGCGCCAGTTCAATGGCCAGGGCCGTGGGTGCGGATATCGCGGCGAGTATCGTGATGCCGGCGCTCGCCGACTTAGTCACCATTTCGTAGCTGGCGCGGCTGGTGACTAGCGCCATGCCCGCGTTGGGATCGACGTCCGCGCGGCGCATGGCGCCGATCAGCTTGTCCAACGCGTTATGTCGACCGACGTCTTCGCGAACCAGCAGGACGTCACCGTTACCGTCGGCCCAGGCGGCGGCGTGTACTGCGCCGGTGGCAGCATTCATTGGCTGGCGAGTCTGCAATTCGGCCAGCGCGCGCTCGAGCGCATCGTGGGTCAGCGTGCTGCCGGCACCCACTGGCGGGTTTTGCCGAATCGCCTGTTCCAGGTCGCGGGTGCCACAGATGCCGCAGCCGCTGCGCCCCGGTAGCAAGCGTTCGTGAGCACGGTCCAGGTGGTCGGCATGCGCTTCGGGTGCCACCTGCATCGCGACTTCGATTCCCTCCAGCAACGTTTGCACCTGCACGTCCAGCAACTGCTCCGGTGTGGCGATCAAACCTTCGCTGAGTGAAAAGCCGAGCGCGAAATCGTGCAGGTCATGCGGCGTTGCCATCATCACGGCGAAGCTCACGCCGTTGTAGACCATCGCGATCGGCATCTCCTCGGCCACGCAATCGTCTTCCCGCGTGGCTTTGCCGTGACGCCAGCGATCAACGCGACGGGTAACGAAGCCGACGGCAGCGGTGTCTTGAATCGTCGTGTCAGGGTTGCCCAAGCGTATCCACCGATTGATCGAGTAGCGCCTGCTGTTCGTTGGAGAACGTGCGGAAGCGCTTCTGCCATTCGGACGGCTGCGAAACGCGGGTGACCTGTACGGCGGTGACCTTGTATTCCGGACAGTTGGTCGCCCAGTCCGAGTTCTCGGTGGTGATCACGTTTGCGCCGGAGCCGGGGACGTGGAAGGTGGTGTAGACCTCGGCGGGCTGCATACGCTCGGAGATCATCGCGCGTAACACCGTATCGCCCGACCGGCTGGTAATACCCACCCAGTCGTTCTCGTTGATGCCGCGCTCTTCCGCGTCGTGCGGATGAATTTCCAGCCGGTCCTCATCGTGCCACATCACGTTGGCGGTGCGCCGCGTCTGCGCGCCGACGTTGTACTGGCTGAGGATGCGGCCGGTGGTGAGGATCAGCGGATGCTCGGCGTTGACCTTCTCGCTGGTCGGTACGTACTCGGTCAGCATGAAGCGGCCCTTGCCGCGCACGAACTCGTCCACGTGCATCACCCGCGTACCTTCGGGATGATCCTCGTTGCAAGGCCACTGGATGGAACCGAGTTGATCGATCCTGTCGAAGCTGACGCCATGGAAGGTCGGCGTCAACCGCGCAATCTCGTCCATGATCTCGGAGGCGTGGCTGTAGTTCATCGGGTAGCCCATCGACCGCGCCAGTTCCTGGGTGATCTCCCAGTCGGCATAGCCTGCCTTTGGTGCCATCACCTTGCGCACACGCGAGATGCGGCGCTCGGCGTTGGTGAAGGTTCCGTCCTTTTCCAGGAACGAACTGCCGGGCAGAAACACGTGGGCGTATTTGGCCGTCTCGTTGAGGAACAGGTCCTGTACAACGATGCATTCCATCGCGCTGAGTGCCGCGGTGACGTGCTGGGTATCCGGGTCGGACTGGGCGATGTCTTCGCCTTCGATATACAGGCCCCTGAAGCTGCCATCCAGCGCGGCCTCGAACATGTTGGGAATGCGCAGGCCCGGTTCGTCCAGCAGCGGCACGCCCCAGGCTTTCTCGAACAATTCGCGAGTGGCTATATCGCTTACGTGGCGATAGCCGGGAAACTCATGCGGGAACGAGCCCATGTCGCAGGAGCCCTGCACGTTGTTCTGGCCGCGCAGCGGGTTGACGCCCACACCTTCGCGACCGATGTTGCCGGTCGCCATGGCGAGGTTGGCAATACCCATCACCGCGGTGGATCCCTGCGCATGTTCGGTGACACCGAGACCGTAGTAGATCGCGCCGTTACCACCGGTAGCGTAGAGGCGAGCGGCGCCACGGACTGCTTCGGCGGGCACGCCTGTCTGGTCTGCCATGGCTTCCGGGCTGTACTTTTCCTGCGCGACGAAGGTACGCCACTTGGCAAATGCTTCCGGTTCGCAGCGCTGCGCTACAAACGCTTCGTCGACCAGGCCTTCGGTGACGATGACGTGGGCGAGCGAGTTCAACATGGCAACATTGGTGCCTGGTTTGAGCTTGAGGTGGTAATCCGCCTTGATGTGCGGCGTGCGCACCAGGTCGATACGGCGCGGATCGATCACGATCAGCCTGGCGCCCGCGCGCAAGCGCTGTTTCATTTGCGAGCCGAATACTGGATGAGCGTCGGTAGGGTTCGCGCCGATCACCAGCACCACATCGGTCTGCTCGATCGAATCGAAATCCTGCGTTCCCGCTGATTCGCCCATGGTGGCCTTGAGGCCGTAGCCGGTTGGCGAGTGGCAGACGCGAGCACAGGTATCGACGTTGTTGTTGCCGAAGCCGGCACGCACCAGCTTTTGCACCAGGTAGGTTTCCTCATTGGTGCAACGCGATGAAGTGATGCCACCAATCGCATGCGTACCATAAGTGGCCTGCAGGCGCTTGAACTCGCTAGCTACATGGGCGAACGCCACCTCCCAGCTGACGATCTGCCATGGATCGGAGATCTTCGCGCGGATCATTGGCGTGTTGATCCGGTCCGGGTGCGAGGCGTAGCCGATCGCGAAGCGGCCCTTCACGCAAGAGTGGCCGTGATTGGCATGGCCGTCCTTGTTCGGCACCATGCGCACGATTTCCTCACCCTTCATCTCGGCGCGGAAGCTGCAGCCGACGCCGCAATAGGCACAGGTGGTAATCACGCTGTGCTCGGCCTGACCCTTGTCGATCAGCGATTTTTCCGACAGCGTGGCGGTGGGGCAGGCCTGCACGCAGGCACCACAGGAGACGCATTCGGAATCGAGGAAACGGTTGTCCTGGCTGGCGGCTACCTTGGAGTCGAAGCCGCGGCCCTGGATGGTCAGCGCGAACGTGCCCTGTACTTCATCGCAGGCACGCACGCAGCGCGAGCAGGCGATGCATTTGGACGGATCGAACGTGAAGTAAGGGTTGGATTCGTCCTTGGCGACGAACAGCAGATTCGCTTCGCCCTGTTTTGTTTCTGCATAGACGTGGTTGGCGCCATCGTAGCCATAGCGCACTTCGCGCAAGCCGACCACGCCGGCCATGTCCTGCAGCTCGCAGTGGCCATTGGCGGGACAGGTGAGGCAGTCCAGCGGATGATCGGAGATGTATAGCTCCATCACGCCACGACGGATTTCAGCCAGCTTCGGCGTCTGCGTACTCACCTTCATGCCGGCGGTCACGGGCGTGGTGCATGAGGCCGGATAGCCTTTGCGTCCCTCGATCTCGACCAGGCACAGCCGGCACGAACCGAACGCTTCGAGCATGTCGGTTGCACATAGCTTGGGGATGCTGATGCCGGCCTGGGCGGCGGCGCGCATCACCGACGTGCCTTCGGGCACGTTCAGTGTGCGGCCATCGATCTGCAGCTCGACCGTCTTTTCGGACGTGGCCCGGGGTGTGCCGTAATCGATATCGACGATAGACAACATGCGGCAGTGTCTCCTTGGAAGCAGTCCTCAGATCGCAGCTTTCTCGGCAGCGCCTGAAAAATCTTCGTGAAAATGATCCAGCGCACTGAGCACCGGGAACGGCGCCATGCCGCCGAGCGCGCATAGCGAACCGCCGAGCATGGTCTGGCACAGGTCGCGCAGTAGTACCTCGTTGCGCTCTCGCTCAGCCGCGTCGCCAGCAACCATGCGATCGATCACCTCGACCCCGCGCACCGAACCGATACGACAGGGCGTGCACTTGCCGCAGGATTCGATCGCGCAGAATTCCATCGCATAGCGCGCCTGCGCTGCCATGTCGACGCTGTCGTCGAACACCACGATGCCACCATGGCCGAGCATGCCGCCGATCGCGATGAACGCCTCATAGTCGATCGGCGTATCCAGCTGCGATATGGGTATGTAGGCGCCGAGCGGGCCACCCACCTGTATCGCGCGCACCGGTCGACCACTCGCGGTACCGCCGCCGTAATCCTCGATCAACTCGCGCAACGTGATGCCGAAGGCGCGCTCGACCAGACCAGGCCGCTTGAGGTTGCCGGCCAACTGGATCGGCAACGTGCCGCGCGACTTGCCCATGCCGAAGTCCCGGTAAAACTCGGCGCCCTTGTCCAGTACGATCGGCACGCTAGCGAGTGTGACCACGTTGTTGATCACCGTGGGCTTGCCGAACAGGCCGTGGATCGCGGGAAGCGGTGGCTTGAAACGGACCTGGCCGCGCTTGCCTTCGAGACTTTCCAGCAGTGAGGTTTCCTCGCCGCAGATATATGCACCGGCCGCCATGCGCACTTCCAGATGAAATGCCTTGCCGCTGCCGCGCACGTCATCGCCGAGATAACCTTCGGATTCAGCTGTGGCGATCGCCGCCACCAGTGCGCGCTGCGCGTGCGGATATTCCACACGCAGATAGATGTAGCCATGCGTCGCGCCGACGGCCAGGCCGGCGATGGTCATGCCTTCGATGAGTACGAACGGATCGCCTTCCATGATCATGCGATCGGCATAGGTTCCCGAATCACCCTCGTCGGCATTGCAGACGATGTATTTCTGATCGGCGTTGGCGTCGAGGCAGGTCTTCCATTTGATGCCGGCAGGAAATGCGGCACCACCGCGGCCGCGCAGGCCGGCATCGGTGACGACCTTGACGATGTCCGCGCCGCTCATGCGCAGCGCGGCTTCCAGCCCGCGATAACCGTCGTGCGCGCGATAGTCGTCCAGGCTGCGTGGATCGACGATGCCGCTGCGGGCGAAGGTCAATCGCTGCTGGCTCTTCAGATAGGCGATGTCCTCGGTTGGTCCGAGCGCCAGTACATGCTTGCCCGCATGCAGGAAATCCGCCTCGAACAGGGCAGGGACGTCCTCACGCTGGACGGGTCCGTAGGCGAAGCGACCCGTCGGCGTTTCCACCTCCACCATCGGCTCCAGCCAGTAAAGCCCGCGCGAACCGTTGCGCACGATATGCACATCGGCGCCGCGCTGTTCAGCCTCGGCGCTGATCGCCACGGCCACGGCTTCGGCGCCCAATGAAAGAGCGCCGGCATCGCGCGGCACATAAACCGTGATGCTCATTCTTTCTCCGCGGCCAGCCATGCGTCGAACCGTTCGGGCGTCAGCCGGCCTTTCAATTCATCGTCGACCATGATCGCCGGCGAACACGCGCACATACCGAGGCAATAGACCGGTTCGAGAGAGTACGCGCCGTCGGTGGTCGTCTCATGAAAGTCTACGCCGAGGCGCTGCTTGATGTGTTTTTCCAGTGTGACGGCGCCCATCGCCTGGCACGATTCCGCGCGGCACACATAGATCACGCGTCGCCCCGGAGCCTTGCTGCGAAAGAAGTGATAGAAGCTGATGACGCCGTGGACATCGGCTCGTGAAAGGTTCAACTCGCGCGCGATCAGCGGCACCGATATTTCCGGTACATAACCGAGCGCTTGCTGAACGCCGTGCAGAACCGGCAGGAGCGCTCCCGGCAAATCCTTGAGCCGGGTCGTGACATCCAGCACCGCTGCGCGGACATCCTCGGGGATGTCCGGCAGCAAGTTGATATTTAGAGCGCGTTTCACTTGTGTCACCTTCAGAACAATGCAGCGGCTTTGGCCAGCGCAATATACAGACCAATCAGGAACGGGATGCCAACCGCCAGCCAGGCGAGCCCACCCACGATGCCAAAGCTTCCGCGGGCGGCCGTTTCGGCGGTGGTGGTCACGTGATCCTCATGCTGCAGCGCGCGCTCGCGGGCAAGCTCGGCGTCACTCATGAAGGCCGATTCTTTCACCGGCGTCACCAGGAAGTTGCAGATCAGGCCCAGCAGCAGC
>JBAPPP010000332.1:0-5976 GCA_049280175.1 Rhodanobacter sp. | reverse complement strand
CTTCGTGGTCGGAACCGCCATAACCGAAGCGGTAAGCGACTCTGAGATCCAAAGTATTGTCGCGGAGGGTTTTCGCAAGATCGATGCCGACTTCGAGGCACGCTTCAAACTGGCGCGTGCCGCCGGGGAATTGAAACAGGGCGCTGATCCCAAAGCCCTCGCCCTGCTCGCCTCCGCGACGATGCATACGCTGGCCATCCGCGCTCGTGCAGGCACCTCGCGGAACGAACTTAGGAAGCTCGCACACAAAGCGGTGAGCGTGATCTGCGGATGAACGGTTAGTGCAATCTGCTTTCGCGAAGTGGGCAAGCATCCGCCTGAGGATCGCACCCAGTCTCTGTCCAGGTTTGAGAGGCACCCGTGATCGATGAACTCCCCGACATCATTGCCGAACGTCTCAAGGTGCTGTTCTGCGGAATCAACCCCGGATTGACAGCCGCCGCGACGGGGCACCATTTTGCTGGAAGAAGCAATCGCTTCTGGCGCGTCATACATCTCGCAGGCTTCACACCTGAGGAAATTCAACCTGAGGATGACCGTGCGATCCTGAAGTATGGATGCGGTCTGACGACAGTAGTAAGCCGGCCAACGGCACGGGCAGATCAACTCTCGCCGGAGGAATTCAGCTCTGCGGCCGTGCAGTTCGAGCAGAAGATCGCACGTTACGCGCCGCGTGTTGTCGCCTTTCTCGGCAAGGCGGCGTACTCCGCTCTTTCAGGTCAACGAGACATCGCGTGGGGGTTGCAATCGACCCGTATGGAGGGTGCTGCGATTTGGGTTGTGCCCAACCCTAGCGGAAGAAATCGTGCGTTTGCCCTCGACCGTCTGGTCGAAGCGTACCGTCAACTTTATCTAGGCGCGGTTGCCGACGCCGATAGCTTCGCAAAGCCTTTGCTGCGGTAATGCCTGGAACAACCCGAGTGGCGCACTTGAGCAAGCCGACGTTTCTGGCAAGAGCGATTTGCACATACGAACGACACTAGTCGGAGAACTCGAGTGGTAAAGAAAGAAACTCCGTTGATCACCTGGCCGGGCAAGCCCCTGTCGCGCGCGTTCTACAATCGAGCTGCCACCACGGTGGCACAACAACTGCTCAACAAGGTCCTGGCATCCGCGGATGGCCGGGCGGGTCGCATTGTGGAAGTGGAGGCCTATGTCGGCGCGATCGATCCAGCGTCGCATACGTACCGGGGAAAGACGCCACGGAACACCATCATGTTTGGACCACCGGGGCATATGTATGTCTATTTCACTTACGGTATGCACTGGTGCTGTAACTGCGTGTCTGGCCCAAAGGGGGATGGTTGCGGTGTGCTCATCCGCGCACTGGAACCGCTACACGGGATTGCACAAATGCGCACAGCGCGCCCACGGATAGCGAGTGATCGTGACCTATGCCGTGGACCGGCTCGCCTGACTCAGGCGATGGGCATCAACGGCGCCCAAAATGGGATTGATCTGGTCCATCCACTGGATGGCTTTGCCATCGTCGACGATGGCATGGCCCCACCCAAGGACCTGGCGGGCAGCCTTCGCATTGGCATCAGCCAGGGCAAGGATCTCCCATGGCGGTGGAGCGTGCCGGGCAACCGTTTTGTATCGGGTACGGCTTCGCAACGAAGCTGACTCTCGAGCCGTATCTCTATACCACGCAACCGCGGTAATTCCAGTGGTGCCTTCGAGCGTAGAATGGCCTACGGGAACGAAGGATGATCTTCCGATTGACTGCTCGCCTCTTAGATAAGGAGCATGAGCATGCACCCATCCAACTCCCTACAAAGTGCACAAATTCCTCTTGCCCACGGAACGGGGGCGATCCCGGCCCTTGGGTTTGGTACCTTGATTGCTGATCATGCCGCCGCCAGGCAGGCTATTAAAATCGCGCTGGAAGTGGGCTTTCGGCTGCTCGATTGTGCAGAGCTCTACCGCACCGAAGACGTGGCCGGGCATGCGATGCGAGAAGCGTTCGAGTCCGGGATGGTTCAACGCGAAGACCTTTTCGTCACCAGCAAGGTGTGGAACAACAACCACCGCTCGGAGCGGGTCAAGCCCGCTCTCGAGGCGAGCCTGCGCCGTCTGCAGCTCGACTACCTTGATTCGTATCTGATCCATACGCCCTTTGCCTTCCAACCGGGCGACGACCACAATCCGAGAGACGAACAGGGTAAGCCGATCTATGACTCCGGAGTAACCCTGGTCGAGACCTGGCAGGCGATGGAGTCCCTCGTGGACGCGGGCATGTGCAGATCCATCGGGCTCTCCGACATCACCCTGGAGAAGGTGAAGGAGATCGTCGCTGCTGCGCGGATCATGCCCGCCGTGGTGCAGGTCGAATGCCATCCCTATCTTCCCGAATGGGAGCTACTCGACTTCTGTCAGCAACATGGCATTGTGCTGCTCGCCTTCGCGCCGTTAGGTCATGGCATGGAACCGAAAGTGACCAACGACCCCGTGATCAGGGCGATCGCTGAGCGTGTCCACAAGACTCCCGCTCAAGTGGCATTGGCCTGGGCTGTGCAGCGCGGCACCGCGGTGCTGACCACGTCAACCAACCCTGAGCACATCCGCACGAATTTCGAGATTTCGCCACTACCCGAAGACGCCATGCAGGAGATCCGCAATGGCATCGCGACGAACATCCGGTTCAACGCCGTGGTTGAAACCGGGGTCGCCGGATTTGTTCCGCGGACTGGGTGAAGCGCGCGAGGCGATAGATCGCCTCGTCGCTGCTGATGTAGCGCGCTGCCGCTACTGGCCGACACTCCATCGGGGTCCCACAGCTATCCGTCGTAGCGCAGAACCAGCATCTTGTCCTGCGACATCTCTTCCATCGAATACGGTATGCCACCCACACCATAGCCAGACTGGCGCCGTCCCGCGAACGGCATCCAGTCAGTGCGAAACGCCGTGTGATCGTTGACCAGCACGGTGGAAGCATCAAGCCGCCGGGCAGCGCGCATGGCGGGACCGATGTCTGCTGAAAACACGCTGGCCTGAAACGCGAAAGGCAGTGAGTTGGCGATGTCGATTGCCTTGTCGAGCTCTCGAAACCCATAAACGCACGTTATAGGCCCGAAAACCTCAAGCTGAGAAACCTTCGCATCGGCGCCAGGCTCGACCAGGACGGCCGGTAGGAGCGTGGTCTCGGACTGGCGGCCACCGCCAATAATTACGGCGCCAGCAGATACCGCTTCGTCAATCCATGACGTCACTCGATTCGCTTCATGCGGAGTGATCAGCGGGCCCACTTCGGTCTCTTGCAGAAGTGGGTCACCCACACGAAGAGATCGGACCCGTGCTGCAAGTCGTTCTACAAAGTCGTCCACGACATCCGCATGAACGAAGATTCGCTGGGTAGAGACGCAAACCTGGCCCGCGTGATAGTAACCACCCTTTACGATCGGCTCGATGATCCGGTCCAGCGGAGCACTTCGATCGACGATGACCGGCGCAGCACCACCATGCTCCAGGGCGCAGCGTGTTCCCGGCGGGAGCTTGCTACGCAAATACCAGCCGACTTTTGCCGACCCGATAAAGCTCAAGAATGCCACGCGCGGATCCGTTGCGAGCCGCTCCGCCAACGAGTTGTCATCCGTGACGAAGGTCTGGCACCACGGTTCATCGAGACCGGCTTCGCGAAGCAGCGCGACAAAATCGAGGCAGGACAGCGGTGTTGCCGTGGCCGGCTTCACGATGACCGGGCAACCCACAGCGATCGCCGGCGCCACTTGATGAACAATCAGATTCAATGGGTGATTGAAGGCCGATATGGCAGCGACAACTCCGATGGGTTCTTTCGTGGTGAACGCCCATCGCCCATCGCTCGCTGCTGTGAGGCCCATGGGAATTTCCCGACCCGCAAAGCTCCGCAGTTCGTCGGCCGCATTACGCAATCCGTCAATCGCCCGGATGACCTCGACGACAGCATCGGTATATGGCTTCCCCCCTTCTCGCGCAATGAGCTGGGCGAAATGTGTTTGCCGTGCCTCCAGCAGACTGACGGCACGCAAAAGTATGGCGCTGCGCTGATGGGGTTTGAGCCAGCCATCACGGTCTCGCAAAACGCGAGTCGCAGCAGCAAGCTTGGTTTCGAGCGCGCCGGCATCGTCCACCGGAACCTCGGTGATGAGAGCCCGGTCAAACGCCTGCAGGACCTGAAGTGTCTGTGACATCGTTATGCTCCCTTCTCTACCGGCAAACGTTGCTGCAACTCGTCGACCAGCACCCGTTTATTTTCTGAGTAGTCGATGGGCACCACGACAAGCTGCACGCCCCCATCAGTAAACGCCTTCTCCAGGATCGGGCGCAATTCAGCAACGGTACCGACCCTCGTTCCCGTGGCCCCATAGGCCTTGGCATAGGTGACGAAATCAGGATTGCCGAAGGTCATGCCAAAATCGGGAAACTGATCGACGGCTTGCTTCCAGCGAATCATGCCGAATGCGTGATCCTCCAGGACAAGAACGACGAGGTTGAGTTTGAGCCTGACGGCTGTTTCCAACTCCTGGCTGTTCATCATGAAGCCGCCATCACCGCAAACAGCCATGACACGGCGGTCGGGATACAGCATCGCGGCCATGATGGCTGACGGCAGACCTGCTCCCATCGTGGCCAATGCGTTATCAAGCAGCAGCGTATTGGCAACTCGCGTTCGATAGTTTCGCGCGAACCAGATCTTGTACATCCCGTTGTCGAGGCACACGATACCGTCCGCCGGCATGACCTCGCGCACGTCGTGAACCAGTCGTTGCGGCGTAAAGCGGTCTTCGGTCGCACGTGCGGCAATCCTGTCCAGGATGCCTTCGCGCAAGGGCAGGAGTGCCTGCGCATGGGGGAGCTTGCCTTCCACGCGATCTGCAAGCTGTCTCAGCGATGGCCCAAGGTCGCCGATAACCTCCGCCTGGGGGAAGTAGACCTGCTCGACAGTGGCCGGCTGATAGCCAACGTGGACGACCTTCGGTCCCTTGGCGCCCATGATGAAAGGCGGTTTCTCGACCGTATCGTGACCGATCGTGACGATGAGATCGGCGCGTTCGATGGCCTCATGCACATAGTCGCGTTCGGAAAGTGCCGCGGTGCCCATGTAAAGCTCGCTGCCGCCCGGTACCGTGCCCTTACCCATCTGTGTGGTGAAGTACGGAATTTGCGTACGCAGCACAAACTGGGCGAGATCCGAAGTCGAACGCGGTCGCGATGCCCCTGCGCCGAGCATCAGGAGCGGAGACTTGGCCTGCATGATCAGCTTTGCGGCGCGATCAAGAGCGTCCGAACTCGCCTGAGGAAATTCCATCGGGTGTGAAGGAACCAACGCCACCTCATCGCACTCTTCAGCCGCGACATCTTCGGGAAGTTCCAGAAGTACCGGCCCTGGTCGTTCCTCTTCCGCCACGCGGAAAGCTTCACGCACCATCGCAGGTATCATCGTAGCCGAGATGATCTGACGTGAAAGCTTGGTCAGCGGCTTCATGGTCGAGATGATATCCACGATCTGGAAGCGCGCTTGCCGCGACGACCTAATGGCCTTCTGGCCGGTGATCATGATCATCGGCATCGCGCCAAGCAGTGCATAGGCGGCACCTGTCGTGAGGTTCAACGCCCCAGGCCCAAGTGTGGTGATGCATACCCCCGGCTTGCCGGTGAGCCTGCCGTATGTGGCCGCCATAAATGCGGCGGCTTGCTCATGCCGGGTCAAAATGAGCTGAATCGATGACCGCCGGATGGACTCGACGATGTCGAGATTTTCCTCCCCCGGAATCCCAAAAATCCGATCGACGCCCTCGTTCTCAAGAGCGGCGACGAACAGGTCAGAACCTTTCATGAGCTATCTCCAGGGAAAACTCGAAACCGGGCTAAGCGTATCGCGTCAATGCGCAATAACTGGCAACTATTGCACCCGACCCGTAATCATGGCGTCAATCGTGGGCTCCCATTCTGTCGAAGGTTCAATCAGAACGCAGCATGGCCATCAGTAGGTCC
>JBAPPP010000331.1:0-1863 GCA_049280175.1 Rhodanobacter sp. | reverse complement strand
GGTGCCTGCGGCGCAGACGAAGCCGTCGACATGGCCGTTGGTCTGCTCCCAGATTTCCACGCCAGTGGTGGCTTCGTGGAAGTCGCGGTTCGCGGTGTTGTCAAACTGGTTCGCGAACCACGCGCTGCCAGCGTCACTGGTGTTCAGTACCTCGGTATGCGCACGTGCATGATGTGCATAGTGGTTTGGATCTTTGTACGGCACAGCGGGAACCAGTCGCACGTCGGCACCAGTGATGCGCAGCGCATCGATCTTTTCACGGCTTTGCGTTTCCGGCATGAAGATCACCGTGCGATAGCCGAGGCTGGCGCCGAGCAGCGCCAGCCCGATACCGGTATTGCCGGCGGTGCCTTCCACGATGGTGCCGCCGGGTCGGATCAGGCCGCGTTGCTCGGCATCGCGCAGCAGGCCAAGCGCGGTTCGGTCCTTGATCGAACCACCCGGATTCAGCAGCTCGGCCTTCGCCAATACCTCGCAACCGGTCAACGCGGAAGCGTGACGCAGCCGCAACAGTGGCGTGTGGCCGATGGTGGCGGAAAGGTCAGGGTGAATGCTCATGGATGGGTGCTCGATGGGGAGTTGCGAAAGGCAATCTGGCCTCCTGCTGCCCGGGCAGGACCAGCATGCAACCGCGCCTTGAAAATGGCAAATGCCATATGCCATTAAACATATAAGCGTTTAGATGTTTAGACGTCTATTGACAAGATTTCTTTGAGCGTCCAATATCCGCTCCACTCATCGAGACCGGCTGAGGGACAGGCCCTTTGAAGCCGGGGCAACCTGCGGAATGTCTCCGCAACGGTGCTAATTCCTGCGGAGGCGCCTTGCGGCGCCAACCGGAAGATGGGCGTCAGCCGTGTCACAGCGATTCGCTGTCGACACCGCGCATGGCGACCTTTCCGGCCCTTCGCAGGGCGATGCCGACCGGAGAGAGTTCCATGACCTGCCTATCTGACACCAGCGCAGCCGACATCAGCACAGCCGAAACGGGCTCCCTTGTGGCAGCAAGCCCGTTTGCGTCAGGTCGCGCCACGCTGGCGCCATCGCCTCGCTCGACCTCGGATCTAACGGCCCAGCGCAGTACGCGGAGGCTGCTGCTCAACCCGAAATACGGCAGCGGCCCATGCGAGGTCGACGTGCGCTACCAATGGTGCGGGGCGCCGGATGCACCAACATTGATTGTGCAGGGCGGCATTTCGGCCGACCGTGACGTGGCCGCGCTGGATGGCAGCGCCGCCCCGGGTTGGTGGCAAGCCATGGTCGGCGTCGCCGCCGCGATCGATCTGCATCGCTGGCGAGTGCTGGCCATCGACTGGTTGACGCCAGCGGAGCTGGGCGCCAGCTCGGTATCCAGCGAAGATCAGGCCGATGCGCTGAGCGCGCTGCTGGATGCGTTGGACATTCGGCAGGCGCATGCCTTTATCGGTTCCTCGTATGGCGCGATGGTGGCGCTGGCGTTTGCCGTGCGCCATCCGCGGCAGGTGGATCGCTTGCTGCTGCTGGCCGGTGCGCATCGGGCGCACCCGTTGGCCACCGCGCAGCGCAGCGTACAGCGAGGCATCGTACGGCTCGGACAATCGACCGGTCAGGTCGATCAGGCGCTGGCACTGGCGCGTCAGCTGGCGATCACCACCTATCGTGGCAGCGGTGAATTCGCACGGCGTTTTGCCGGTGGCCCGGAGTGGCGTGACGACCGTTTTCATTTCCCGGTGGAGGATTATCTCGAACACGCCGGTCGTCGCTTCGTCGAACGCTTCGATGCGGATCGCTTTCTTGCCTTGTCCGAATCGATCGACCTGCATGACGTGACGCCGGAGCAGGTGTCGACGCCGGCCACGTTGATCGGCTTTCCGTCGGATCGGC
>JBAPPP010000330.1:0-5295 GCA_049280175.1 Rhodanobacter sp. | reverse complement strand
GATCAAGGTTGATGCTTTCGTGGCTGGGCAGATAAACCGTAGCCTCCTTGGCGCTGCTGTCCGTGACCAGGCCCGGCTGCATGCCCGAGATATCGCTGTAGCTGGACAACAGGTGGTCGTAATCCTGTTCGCTGGCGTCGGCCGGCAGATCCTGATGTGCCTCCGGTCCGCGCCAGCCGTGGCGATGGTCATATGAGATCAGACCATCGCGCAGCGCCGTCACGGCCGCCGCCTGGCGAGTGCTTTGCAGGGTGGTCTTGACTACATAGCCCTCGGTGAGCGCGTCGTTGCCAAGCCGGTCGAGTACTTGTCGACGCACCATTTCCGCGAGATACGGCGCATCCACCTCGATGGGCTGCTCGTGCGGAAACGCGTGATTGGGTTCGGCAATGGCCTGCTCGTACACTGCTTTTGTGATGTAGCTGTGCTTGAGCATCTCGCCCAGCACCCAGTTGCGCCGAGCCATCCCACGCGCAGGGCTGTTCAGCGGATTGACCACCGACGGCAGCTGAAACGTCGAGGCGATCAGCGCACATTCGGCCGGTGTCAGCTGGTCCAGAGTCTTGCCGTAGTAGTAGGCCGCTGCCGCGCTCACGCCATAGGAGCGATGGCCTAGGAACATCTTGTTGAGATACAGCTCAAGGATCTGGTCCTTGCTGAGCTCATGCTCGATGCTCAGTGCAATGAAGATCTCGGTGAGCTTGCGCGAATAGAGCTTTTCCGGGCTGAGGAAGAAGTTGCGCGCTACCTGCTGAGTGATGGTCGAGCCGCCGGGCCCCTTGTCGCCGCCCGTTACGATGACGTGCCAGCCAGCGCGCGCGATGCCGCGCCAGTCCACGCCTGGGTGGTGGTAGAACTCCGCATCCTCCGCCGACAGCACGGCGTGCTTGAGCAGATCCGGTACGTCGGCAATCGCTACTGGAATGCGTCGCGTCTCGCCAAAGCTGGCAATCAGCTTGCCGTCGGCGGTCAGGACGCGCAGCGGCACCTGCATGTGATAGTCCTTCAGGACCGCCACCGAGGGGAGCCTTGGTGCTATAAGCCAATAGGCCACACCGACTGCGATAACTGCCAGAAGCAAACCTGAAAAGGCCAGGATCAGTACCCAGCGCAACAAACGTTTGAAAATTCGCATGGTGTGGGGATAGCGAGACCTGAGTCAAAACATGCCAGAGTATAGATGTAGCAGTATTCATCGCATGAGGCGCAGTTGGGCTAATCGGCAGGGGCCGGTAGCAAGGGTTGCGCCATCTGTGGGCGATGTCGCAAATGTGGTGGACATCACGCCAATTACTTGAGAAAGTTTCCGTAGACCGTTGCCATTGCGTTAATTTTTCGATTTAATGCCACTGCGCATCCCACCAGGACTCTGGTCAGGGGCGCTAGGGGCAAGGGGGATACACCGTGGGGCTCTTTACACCCAAGAAGCCGGCGCTGATTGGTGTCGACATCAGTTCGACTGCCGTCAAGCTGCTGCAGCTAAGTCAAGTGGGCGGGCGTTATCGCGTGGAGCATTACGCGGTCGAGCCACTGCCACCCAATGCCGTGGTCGAAAAGAACATCGTCGAGGTCGAGGCGGTAGGCGACGCGATCCGTCGCGCCCTGGCGCGGTCGGGTTCCAAGCTCAAGCATGCAGCGGCAGCGCTGGCCGGCTCGGCGGTGATCACCCGCATCATCCCCATGTCCAGCGACCTGTCCGACGATGACCTTGAAGGCCAGATCCAGGTCGAGGCCAACCAGTACATTCCGTATCCGATCGACGAAGTCAGCCTCGATTACGAGGTGCTTGGTCCGGTGCGCGACAACCCTGACATGAACAATGTGCTGCTCGCTGCCTCGCGCACCGAGAACGTTGACATGCGGGTGGCCGCGCTGGATCTGGGTGGCCTGACCGCCAGCGCGATCGACGTCGAGGCGTTTGCGATGGAGAACGCGTTCGCGATGGTCGCCGACCAGCTCAATGTCGGACGCGACGCACTGGTCGCTGTGGTGGACATCGGCGCCACCATGACGACCCTTTCCGTCTTGCGCAACCAACGCACCATCTACTCGCGTGAGCAGGTCTTCGGCGGCAAGCAGCTGACCGACGAGATCATGCGTCGCTTCGGGCTCTCCTATGAAGAGGCCGGTCGCGCCAAGCGCAAGGGTGGCTTGCCCGAATCGTATGAAAGCGAAGCACTTGAGCCATTCAAGGAGTCGCTGGTTCAGCAGATCAGCCGCTTGCTGCAGTTCTTCTTCGCCGGTAGCGAATACAGCAAGGTTGATCAGGTCGTGCTGGCCGGCGGTTGCGCCTCGATCGATGGGCTTGGCGCGATGCTGGAAGAGCAGCTCGGCGTCTCCTGCATTGTCGCCAACCCGCTCGCTCGCATGTCGCTGTCGCCGCGGGTGCAAGCGCAGTCGCTGGCCCAGGACGCGCCCGCACTGATGATTGCGGTCGGCCTCGCCTTGAGGAGCTTCGACTGATGGCACACATCAATCTACTTCCGTGGCGTGCGGAACGACGCAAGCAACGCGAACGCGAGTTCTACTTGCAGCTCGCCGCTGCATTTGTGGCTGGGCTGGGCGTCCTGCTGCTGTGGGGATTCTGGATGGGTCAGCGCATCGACAACCAGAATGACCGCAACACTTATCTGCAGACCGAGATCAAGGATCTCGACGTACGCATTGCCAAGATCAAGGATCTCGAGCAGGTGCGCGAGCATCTGCTGGCGCGCAAGCAGATCATTGAACAGCTGCAGGCGGACCGTTCGCAGATGGTGCATCTATTCGACGAGCTGGTGAAGACAATACCTTCCAGTGCGCGTCTGAGCGGTCTCAAGCAAAGCGGTCAGGCCTTGTCTCTGGATGGCGTGGCGCAGTCCAACGCCAGCGTCGCCGAATACATGCGCAATATCGAGGCATCCCAGTGGATGGGGCATGCAGATCTGCGCAAAACCGAAAATAGCCATGACTCCAGCCGTATGCCGTACACCTTCGGGCTGGATGTGGCATTGAGTCGGCCGAAATCGGACGAACCCGATGCTGCGGATGGTTTGGCCCCCGCTACATCAGCCACTTCTGCGCCGGCGCCGGCAACTTCGGTTCCGAACGCACACGGCGCCGCAGCGAAGGCGATCATGCCGGCGAGTACCCCGGCGCCCGCTGCAGCGCCAGCTAAACCTGCCGCTGCAGCACCGGCCAAGCCGGAGACGAAAGCGGTGAATGCGCCTGCTACGGGAGGAACCAAGTCATGAAGTTCCTCAACGACATTCGCAACCTCGATCGCAACAACGTCGGTGGCTGGCCGCAATCGGTCAAGGTGTTTTTCACCGTGCTGCTGTTCGCCATCGTGGTGCTGATCGGCTGGTACTTCTTCATCGGCGACCAGCAAGACAGCCTGACGTCGCTGGCCAGCAAGGAAGAACAGCTCAAGCAGGAGTTCGCGACCAAGCAGGCGAAGGCAGTCAATCTGGAAGCGCTGCAACAGCAGCTCGACGAGATGCAGGACATGCTGCGCCAGCTGCTGCGTCAGCTGCCCAGCAGGACCGAAATGCCCGAGCTGCTGGTGGATGTGTCGCAAACCGCGCTGTCGGCGGGCCTGGAGACTGAGTTGTTCCAGCCGGGCCCGGAAACGCCGAAAGACTTCTACGCGGAAAAGCCCATCACGTTGCGCATGAGCGGCACCTATCACCAATTCGGCGCGTTCATCAGCGGCGTGGCTTCATTGCCGCGGGTGGTGATCCTGACCTTGCACGATGTGTCGTTGACACCGAAGACGCCGGTCAAGGGCGGTGCTCCCACGGATGGCCAACTCGTTCTGCAGGGTACCGTGAAGACTTACCGCTATCTGGATGACGAAGAGAGCGCCGCCGCGGCAAAGAAGCCGGGTCAGGCCAAGGCGGGGGGGCAGAAATGAACAAGTTTGCTGCCATCAAACCGGTCCACGTGACGCGGATGTTGCTGATGCTGGGCGCAGCGCTGGTGCTGAGCGGTTGCACCCGCGGTATGTCCGATCTGCGCGAGTGGGTTGCCCAGGAAAAAGCGAAGAAGGGCGCCCCGATCCAGCCACTGCCGGTGATCAAGACCTTCGAGTCCTTCGCGTACGATGATCAGGGCAAGCGCGATCCATTCAGCCCGAGCACGGCTGAGATGCAGCCGACTGGCGCCAACACCGGCCCACGGCCAGACGCGAACCGTGCCAAGCAGCCGCTGGAAATGTTTGCGCTGGACAGCTTGAAGATGGTCGGTACGGTCGGTGCCGGTGGAACCTTGGAAGTGCTGATCAAGGACCCGGGCGGTGTGATCCACCGTGTCCACAGTGGCGAATACATGGGCCAGAACTATGGACACATCACCGGCATTGGTGATGACCATATTGACCTGGTCGAGCTGGTATCCAATGGTAATGGCGGCTGGATGGAACGTCCGGCCAGCATCGCGCTCGACGCGAAATAGGAATACAGGGGCTGATGCAATGACCAACCAAATCCAATCCGTCCGGGGCCGTGTCATGCGCCATGCGAGCCGTTACATGCTGATGGGTCTGCTGATCGCCGGGGCCACCTGGGCCAGCGATGCCATGGCAGCCAGCACCACGCTGAAGAACATCAGCTATAACGCGCTCCCAGGCGGCAGTGTCGAGCTGCACATGGACTTCGGCAACGGCCCGGTGCCGCAACCGAAGATCTTCAGTACCGGCAATCCACCGCGCATCGCGGTCGACCTCGCCGACACCGACAACGCGGCTGCGCGCCACCTGGATATCGGCAAAGGCTCGACCTCCGGCGTGTCTGCGGTAGAAGCCGGCGGCCGAACACGAGTCGTAGTTGAATTGATGCGAGAGTCGTCCTACCGGTCGCGGGTCGAGGGTAACAGCCTGGTACTCACCATCAACAACGGCCCCGCCGATCAGACCACCACCACGGTCGCCACCATCGATCCGTCCAAGGCGCTACCTTCGTCGACGAATAACGGCACAACGATTTCCAACATCGACTTCCGCCGCGGCCCGAACGGTGAGGGCCGCGTGTTGATCAGTTTCAACGGCAACGGCGCAAATGCCCAGATGAACCGCAAGGGCGACAAATTGCTGGTCGATATCGATCATGCGAATTTGCCGGCGAATCTTGCGCAACGCCTCGATACGCTGGATTTCGCCACGCCGGTGCAATCCATCGTTACGCGCGCTGGTACTGGCGGCGGTGGCGCACACATGGAAATCGCGATCGCAGGCAATGTCGATACCTCGGCGTACCAGACCGGCGATCAATATGTCGTTGAAGTGACGCCGAAGCATGCCGATGCGAAGGCGGAGAC
>JBAPPP010000329.1:0-2221 GCA_049280175.1 Rhodanobacter sp. | reverse complement strand
GGGCAGACCCGCGGCGGCCATCGCCTCGCGATAGCCAGCCAGTCGCCAGCGGCTGGCACCGTGGTCGGCGATGCCGACCACGTGAGCGATCCGCCGGTGGCCCAGCTCCAGCAGGTGCTCCACGATTGCCCGCGCAGCCCGCTGCTCGTCCATCGTCACGCCGATGATTTTGCCGCGCCGCAGCGGCGACACGCTGGCATAGGGAACGTTGCGCTCACGCAGGCGTTTCAGCAGTGGCGCATAGTCGGTGATCGGTGGCGTCAGCACGACGCCGTCTGGGTGGTGGTCGGATATCAGCGCATCGAAGCGACGGATAAAATCACCGCCGCTCATGCGCAGCGGGCGCACCATCATGCTGTAGCGATGGGCGTCGCAGGCCTCGAGCACGCCGTCCTGGATCTCGGCCAGATAGGTCGAGGCCGGGTTGTCGTTGTTGTCGTACAACATCGCCACCAGGAACGAACGATTGCCCGCCAGACTGCGAGCCGACGGATGCGGGCGATAGTCCATCGCCTCCATGGCCGCGCGCACGCGCTGACGCGTGGCATCGGTCACGTTCGCCTCGTCATTGAGCACGCGCGATACCGTCTTGGGCGATACGCTCGCTGCGCGCGCCACATCTTCGAGGCGTACCCGCATGGATTCTCCGCTGTCGTCACACTGTTGATCGACTATGCCGCCAGAGCCCTCTGCTTTACAAGGACGATTGTCTTTACAAGGACGATTGCCTTTACAAGGACGATTGCCTTTACAAGGACGATTGCCTTTACCAAGGACGCTTGGCGTTGCGGCCGGCGTTGCCGCTTCGCAGCGTGCCGGCGTCGCCCTGAATACGTATGCAGGCGCTGGTTGCTGCACTGCGACGCTGTCTACCATGCAAGGCTGTCGCCGGCAAAGAGGTGTGCCGATGCTGCGCCCGCAACATGCGGGATGCGCCTCGCCATGACATAACTGTTGCAGGAGAGGAGGTGTCAATGACCCGGATCAACCACAGCGGAGAACCCACGGTGCGCGCGTGCTGAGCATGCCGCCAGCGAACGCGACCGCGCCGCACGACGTCACCTGCAACATGGGTAGGCATCCATGACGCCGAAACCCGCACTGACGTTCTGGCAGATCTGGAACATGTGCTTCGGCTTTCTCGGCCTCCAGTTCGGTCTGGCGCTGCAGAACGCGAACGTCAGTCGGATCTTCCAGACGCTGGGCGCGAACGTGAACGACATCTCCGCCCTGTGGATCGCCGCGCCGCTGACCGGGTTGATCGTGCAACCGATCATCGGTCACTACTCCGACCGCACCTGGAACCGCCTGGGCCGACGCCGGCCGTACTTCCTGGTCGGCGCGGTGTTCGCCTCGCTGGCGCTGCTGTGGATGCCGAACGCGCCGGTACTGTGGGTGGCCGCCGGCCTGCTGTGGATGCTGGATGCGTCGATCAACGTGTCGATGGAGCCGTTCCGCGCCTTCGTCGGCGATCAACTGCCCACGCAACAGCGACCCGCCGGTTATGCGATGCAGAGTTTCTTCATCTGCGTCGGTGCGGTGATCGCCTCCATGCTGCCGTGGATCCTGGCGCAGTTCGGTGTGACTAACGTGGCGACGGACGGTGGCATCCCCGATACGGTGAAGTACGCGTTCTACGGAGGCGGCGCGGTACTGCTGGGCGCGGTGCTTTGGACCATCCTGACCACGCGCGAATACGCGCCTGCGCAGTTGCAATCGTTCACCGACAACGTGGCGGATCAGCCGGCGGTGGACGCATCGCGGGCCTGGCGGCCGGGCATGCTGCTATTGCTGGTTGGTATCGCGGTGCTGTTCGCGATTGTGCATTTCGCACTGGAGAAGGAGGTCTACCTGCTGGCCGGCGGACTGATCGTGTTCGGCCTGCTGTTCGCATGGCTGAGCCGCACTCGCAGCCAGGGGATGCTGCGCGAGGTGATGGGCGACCTCTACGGCATGCCCACCTCGATGCGGCAACTGGCCTGGGTGCAGCTGTTCTCGTGGTTCGCGCTGTTCGCGATGTGGATCTACACCACCGCCGGCGTGACGCAGACGATCTACGCTACCGCCGATACCGGCTCGTCCGCCTATAACGAAGGCGCCAACTGGGTCGGCGTGCTGTTCGCCGCGTACAACGGGTTTGCAGCACTGGCCGCGGTGGTTATCCCGCTGATGGTGCGCCGATGGGGCCTGCGCATCAGCCACGTGGTGAACCTGTGCCTTG
>JBAPPP010000328.1:0-3562 GCA_049280175.1 Rhodanobacter sp. | reverse complement strand
GCGATGGACTGATCCGACTGTCGGTGGGTGTAGAGGATGTTGAAGATCTTCGCGCGGAGCTTGTACGCGCACTGGCGGGCTGAAATGCGTCTGACAACACTGGCTAGGCCCCAGCACATTTCGGAGTGGTCGTGAGCAACGGCAAGGCTTCCCAACGTGGGGCGATATTGCTGCGCCTGGCGGCCTGGATTCGCCAGCAGGAATGGCTACGAAAGGCCTATCAGCAGTTTCCGCAATCATTGCGTGATCGGGTGTCGATGATACTGGCTGCTCCCGCGCGAAAGCGTATGAGCTTCCCCCGCACTCCGGCCTGGAACCGGATCCCTCCGAACAGCGATACCCGACCGAGCAACTTGAGTTCGCCGCCGCATCTCGTCGTCGACGGCAACGCGGGGGTCAACATTTTCGCTTATTTTCGCGGACAGTTCGGCCTCGGAGAAAGCGCACGCCTGTATACACGTGCCCTGATCGAGGCAGGCTATCCGGTTGCGCTGTTTGACATCGAACTGGAGCTTCCGCACGGCTTCAACGATGACAGCTTGGACGAATACCTTGGCTCCGAGACGCCTTATGGCATCCACCTGCTATTCGTGAATCCGGACTACCTGGAAGACTCACTTCGCAGAATCGGCAGGGCAAAGCTTGCCGGTGGGTACGTGATTGCGTGCTGGTTCTGGGAGCTCGAGGTGATTCCGCCCGAATGGCTGCCGGCTTTGGACGCCGTGGATGAAATCATGGTGGCGTCTTCGTTCGTCGGGGAGGCATTCCGGCGCGTCACCGACAAGCCGATCTTCTGTGTTCCTTTGCCACTGGGTGACGCACCTGACAGCGGCCTGACGCGGGCGGATCTAAGTTTGCGTGCCGATGCCTTCGTGTTTCTGGTCACGTTTGATTTCAATTCCTGGCTCGACCGCAAGAATCCGTTCGCGGTGATCGAGGCGTTCATCCGTGCGTTTCCTCCGGGGCGCGAGGATGTCCAGCTTCTGGTCAAGTCCAGCAACGGCTATCGGCATCCGGAACCGTTTTTGCGACTACTCAAGGCAGTCGCCGATGACCCTCGTATCGTGGTGCGCGACGAGGTGATCGATCGCCATCACATACAGGCCCTGCAGCGTTGCGCGGATGCCTATGTTTCTTTGCATCGAGCGGAGGGCTTCGGACTTGGATTGGCGGAAAGCATGCGCCTCGGCAAGCCCGTCGTCGCCACCGCATGGTCGGGAAACGTCGATTTCATGAATGAGGGGAATAGCCTTCTCGTCGAATATGATCTGGTTCCTCTTAAAGCCGGCCAGTATTCGCATACGCAGGGTCAGCGCTGGGCTGAGGCCCGTATCGAGCAGGCCGCAACTTGCATGCGCCGGCTGGTTGACGAGGCCGGGCTGGCCGAGCGAATCGGTGGCCAGGCCCGAAAGGATATCTGTGAAACGCTGTCATCGCAGACGGTTGCGAACAGCCTCATTGACCGGCTAACGCTCATCCATCAGGACCGCGGTCGTGTCACGGCAGGGCCGAAGGCACGATCTCCCGGTGTGTCATGAAGACGGCACTCGATCTCGTATCTGATCCTAATGAAAACCGCCGAAATATCTGCGGTTGGTGCAAGACCATTCCAACAACGAATCCTCAATGAATCCAAATTCAACTCGTCGCACCGGTATTCTCGAATTACTCGGAAGCCTGCGGAGAAATCGCCAACTGATATCCAAGATGACCCGGCGCGACGTGGTGGGCCGCTATAGCGGGTCCATGCTGGGCCTGGCATGGTCGTTCTTCAATCCATTGTTGATGCTGGTGATCTACACCTTCGTATTTTCCGTCGTATTCAAATCTCGCTGGGGCGCCGGTGCAGGGGAAAGCAAGGCCGCTTACGCCATCGTGTTGTTTGCCGGCATGATCGTGCACGGGTTGTTTGCCGAATGCGTCAATCGCGCACCCACGCTGATCTTGGCCAACGTCAACTATGTCAAGAAAGTCATCTTTCCCCTTGAGATCCTGCCTTGGGTCGCTCTGGGCTCTGCGCTTTTCCACGCCGTGATCAGCCTGGTGGTTCTACTGCTGCTGCAGTTGCTGCTCAATCACAACATGCCGTGGACGGTCGTGCTGTTCCCGCTGGTGCTGTTGCCGCTGATCCTCGCGACCATGGGCATTGCCTGGTTCCTCGCCTCATTGGGCGTCTATCTGCGGGACGTGGGCCAGGTCACCGGCATATTCACCACAGCGTTGCTGTTCCTCTCGTGTGTGTTCTATCCGGTCACGTCTTTGCCACCAAAATACCAGTATTGGATGAAATTCAATCCCCTTGCTTACATCATTCAAGAGAGTCGCGACACGCTCATTTTTGGACGAGTTCCCGATTTCGGCCTGTGGGCGATTTACCTCGTTATCGGCGTCATCGTTGCATGGCTTGGCTTTGCCTGGTTCCAGCGCACGCGCGGGGGCTTTTCCGATGTCATTTGACCATCTGCAACAGATTGCATGCGATGCAAATCCTAATCTCGTGGGAGTCGCGGACTTGGGAGCGCCCGTATGAAACATACCAATGAGCTGGCCATTGATGTCCGCAATGTCTCCAAGTGCTATCAAATATATGCGCGGCCGAGCGACAGGCTCAAGCAGGCGCTGTATCCGCGTGTTCAGCGCACCCTGGGCGTACAGGGTGGGAATTACTTCCGTGAATTCTGGGCATTGAACGATGTTTCGTTCAGCGTGCGACCTGGCGAATCCGTAGGCATCATCGGGCGCAATGGCTCCGGTAAATCCACCCTGCTCCAACTGATTTGCGGGACGCTCGCCCCAACAGGTGGCGCCATCGAGACAAACGGACGAATCGCTGCGCTTCTGGAACTGGGTTCAGGGTTCAACCCCGAATTCAGTGGTCGCGAAAATGTCTATATGAACGGTGCAGTGCTTGGCCTGAGCGAGACCGAAATTGCCGAGCGCTACGAGCGTATCGTGGAGTTCTCCGAGATCGAGGAGTTCATCGATCAGCCGGTCAAGACTTATTCCAGCGGCATGTACATGCGCCTGGCTTTCGCCGTGCAGGCGCATATCGACGCGTCGATTGTCATCATTGATGAGGCATTGACAGTCGGTGACGTATTTTTCCGTCAGAAATGCTATGCACGGTTGGACCAGTTGCGTCAGGACGGCGCCGCTATCCTGCTGGTTTCGCATTCGATGCCGGATATCGAACAGTACTGCGAGCGAGCGGTATTGCTTGATCATGGTGTCATGCGGTTCATCGGCTCCGCACCCGAGGCAACGAAACACTATTACCTTTTAAGTCAGCCGAATAAAAGCGCTCAATCACCAGAGGGGCGTGTTGCTTCGACCTATGTATCAAGAGACCATATTAATCAGCCAGGAGATCGCCCATCTCCCGAATCTTTCATCGATATATCGGGACGGGCCCAGGTTGGCAATGGTGAAGCAGAGTGTGTTGGGGTTGCCATATGCGATGAGCATGGAGAGCCAAAGAACACGTTTCAGCAGGGTGACCGAGCGACATTTTTTTACGAATTCGAGCTGCACGCTGATATTGAAGCCCCCATTTGCGGAATGG
>JBAPPP010000327.1:0-1822 GCA_049280175.1 Rhodanobacter sp. | reverse complement strand
GTCGCCGGTCGAGATGAACGGGAGCTGGAAATCGTCGCGCAGGCGGTCTGCCTGCGTCCCCTTTCCCGCCCCCGGCGGACCGAACAGGATCAGGTTCAGCTCTGCCACCGGATTACTGTATCCGGTCGGCGCCGAGCCGGGGAGCGCGACTTCGAGCTCCGCGCTCCGTCACCTCGCCGAAGGTCACGCACATCCGCTATCGCGTCGGCTAGGACGAGCGGGGCGTTGGCGTGGCCCTGACCCGGGCTACTTTAAGAAGCCCTCGTAGTTGCGCATCATGAGCTGCGCTTCGAGTTGCTTCATCGTGTCCAGGGCGACACCGATCACGATCAGGATCGACGTCCCGCCGAAGAAGAAGTTGGCGTTTGTCTGGTTGATCAGGACCGTCGGCAACGCCGCGATCGCCGCCAGGAAGAGCGCTCCGGGGAACGTCAAGCGCGCCAGGATTCGGTCCAGGAACTCGGCCGTCGGTCTGCCTGGCCTCACCCCTGGAATGAAGCCGCCGTACTTCTTGAGGTTGTCGGCCTGGTCCACGGGGTTGAACGTGACCGCCGTGTAGAAGTACGTGAACAAGATGATGAAGATGCTCTCGCCGAGCACGTAGTGCCAGCTCTGCGGGCTGAAGAAGGTGGCCAGGTCGGTCCCGAAGCCCTTGCGGTTCTGGCCGACAAGCTGGCCGATCGTCGGCGGGATCGCCATCACGCTGGCTGCGAAGATGACCGGGATCACGCCGGCCATGTTGACCCGCAACGGCAGGTAGGTCTGCCCACCCTGAGTCATCCGCCGTCCGATCACGCGCTTGGCGTACTGGATCGGGATCCGACGCTGGCCCTCCTGCACGAACACGACCGACGCGACGACGCCGAGCGCGATGAACGGCATGATCACGCGGAACACCTGGTCGGGGTTGGTCCACCAGGACTGCACGCCGCTCGGGATCCGGGCGACGATGCTCGCGAAGATCAGCAGCGAGATCCCGTTGCCAATTCCCCGCTGGGTGATCAGCTCGCCCATCCACATCAGCAGCACACACCCGGCGGTCAGCGAGATCACGATCAGAAAGACCTTGAACAGCGTGAAGTTCGAGATCAGCGTGGTGCCGGCCTGCTTCTCGAAGCTGCGGAACAGGAACACGTAGCCGATCGACTGCGCGAACGCGAGGCCGACGGTCAGGTAGCGCGTGTACTGGGTGATCCGCGTCTGGCCGACCTCCCCCTCCTTCGACAGCTTCTCGAGCGAGGGAACCACGACCTGCAGCAGCTGCAGGATGATCGACGCGGTGATATAGGGCATGATCCCGAGCGCGAAGATCGCGATCCGCCCGAGTCCGCCGCCTGAGAACAGGTTCAGCAGGCCGAAGATACCGCTGCCGCCGAGGCTCTTCTGGATCTGGTTGGCGGCGCTCTCGGAGATCCCCGGCGCCGGGATGTGAGTGCCGAGCCTGTACAGGGCCAGGATGGCCGCCGTGAACAGGATCTTCTTGCGGATGTCGGCGACCCTGAATGCCCCGAAGATGGTGGCAATCACTTTAGGTCGGCCTCAGTCCTCGATGAGCTGGCAGGTGCCGCCGGCCGCCTCGAGCTGCTCGCGTGCCGCGCGGCTGAAACCGTGGGCATGAACAGTGAGCGCCTTCGTGACCTGGCCCTTGGCGAGAATCTTCACGGGAATATTTTTGCGCGTCGCGAGTCCCTTCGCGCCGAGTGCCTCGAGCGTGACCGCTTCGCCGGCCTCGAACCGCGCCTCGAGATCGGCGACGTTGACCGGCTGCGTATGGGTCCGGAACGGCTCGAACGGCATTGACTTCTTCATGTGCGGACCGCGC
>JBAPPP010000326.1:0-10448 GCA_049280175.1 Rhodanobacter sp. | reverse complement strand
GTGGCCTCCAGTACGCCACCAGCCAGCCCGCGCCAGCCCGCATGTGCGGCACCGATCTCGCTGCCATCCGCGGCGCAGAACAGTACCGGCAGGCAATCCGCGGTGAGGATCGCCAGCACGGTGCCGGGCAAATGCGATACCGCAGCATCCGCCTGCGGTTCCTCCGGGCTTGGTAGCGGCCCCAGATCAGCCACGGTCGTGCCGTGCACCTGACGCAGCCAGCGCGGTGCGGCCGGCAGCGCCCATGCCTGCTGCAACGCGCCGCGGTTGGCAAGGACCGCATCGATCGCATCGCCACTGCGCAGGCCGAGGTTGAAACGCTCAAACGGGGGCGCCGACACGCCCGGCCCGTGACGGGTAGTCACGGCCGCATGCACCCGTGGCGCAGCCGGCCAGTCGGGGAAAATCCAGCTATCGGTCAGACGGGATGCATCAAGCATGGGCGGCGGCTTCGATGGGGAGCGTCAATAGTCGTCGGCGCCGTGCACGGCCAGGTCGGCGCGCAAGGCCTCGATCAGCTGTTCCTGATCGGCCGGTCGTTCGGCATTGAACGACAGCGTTTCGCCACTGATCGGATGCACAAACGACAACCGCTCCGCATGCAGCGCCTGCCGGCGGAAGCCGCGCAGTACGGCGATCAATTCCGGCGAGGCACCCTTGGGCAATTTCAGGCCGCCGCCATACATCGGGTCGCCGAGGAGCGGATGGTTGATGTGCGCCATGTGCACACGGATCTGATGGGTACGGCCGGTTTCCAGCTGGCACTGCAACAGGCTGTGCGCGCGGAATCGCTCGCGCAGCCGGTAATGGGTCACTGCACGCTTGCCGTCTTCCTCGTCACGCACCGACTGGCGCAGACGGTCGCCCATGCTGCGGCCGATCGGTGCATCCACCGTGCCGCCAGCCACCATGGTGCCCAGCACCACGGCCTCGTACTGGCGCTCTACCTCGTGTCGCGACAGCAGATCGACCAGTGCGGTATACGCCGGCAGCGTCCTGGCCACCACCATCAGGCCTGAGGTTTCCTTGTCCAGCCGGTGCACGATGCCGGCACGCGGCAGCTCGGCGAGCTTCGGATCATGGTGCAGCAAGGCGTTCAGCAAGGTGCCGGCTGAATTGCCGGCGCCCGGGTGCACCACCAGCCCAGCGGGCTTGTTCAGCACCAGCAGGTGCTCGTCCTCGTGCACGATGTCCAGCGCAATCGCCTCGGGCGTGCTGGACACCTCGGTTTCCAGCTCAACCTGCAGCAGCACCTGCTCGCCGCCTCGCAGCAGCTGGCGGGGCGGAGCCTGGGACCCATCCAGCGTCACCGAGCCGGATTTGATCCATCCGCTGAGCCGCGAACGCGAATAATCCGGGAACATCTCGGCCAAAGCCTGGTCGAACCTGCGTCCTGCGGCTGTCAGCGGCACCAACGCCTCGTGCCGAATCGTGGTCATGCCTGGCTCCGCGGGCTGCGACCGGTTTCGGCTATCATGTCTTTTCGATCAAACATCTGAATTCTTCCCTATGCGCCTATCTATGGGCTTGCCCAAGTTGCCGATGTTCAAATTGCCCGCCTTGAAAGTGCTCGCCGTACTCGCGCTCGTCATGTCGATGAGTGCCTGCTCCATTTTTGGCCACAAACGCGACACCCTCGACACCTTGCCGGTGGACGCGCTGTACACCAAGGCGCACGACTCGCTGGAGAACTCCGACTACGCCGGCGCGACCAAGGCTTACCAGCGCCTGATCGCACGTTTCCCGTCGGGTCCGTACAACGAACAGGCCCAGCTTGACATGGCCTATTCGCAGTACAAGGACAACCAGCTGGACGAGGCGTACTCGACCGTCAACCGCTTCATCAAGACTTATCCGGCCAACAAACACGTTGATTATGCCTTCTACCTGCGCGGCCTGATCAATTTTGATCGCACCAGCGGCATGCTCGAACGCTATGTCTATCGTGAAACCGCGCAGGATCGCCGCGACCAGGGCTACAACCTGCAGTCATTTGATGACTTCTCGGAACTGTCGCGTCGCTTCCCCGACAGCGCCTATACCACCGATGGACGCCAGCGCATGATCTTCCTGCGCAACACTTTGGCGCAGTACGAAATCAACGTGGCTGAGTTCTATCTGCGCAACAAGGCTTATGTTGCCTCGGCCGATCGCGCGCAGTACGTGATCGAGCACTACCAGCAAGCACCACAGACAGGCGACGCACTGGCCTTGCTCTCGCGCAACTATCTGTCGCTGGGTCACCAGGAACTGGCCGACCAGGCCCGCCAGGTGCTGGCGCTGAACTACCCGAACCATCCTTACCTGACCGATCCCAAGTGGCCGCATGCGCCCTCCACGCTGCGCAAGATGGTGCCGTTCTCGGGTCACAATTAAAGATCAGGTCACCTGACTAATGAGTAGCCGGCGAGCGATCGCCGGCTTTTCTTTGGCTGCAATGCGCGTCATCGCTGAGCGTACGCCGAAGGCGCGAAGTCGAAGCTTTGCGCCAAGCCCCCTTCGACTTCGAAGCTGCGCGGCTACGCTCAGGGCGAACGTTGGAAGGTGGAAGGTGGAAGGTGGAAGGGCGGAAGGGCGGAAGGCGGAAGGCGGAAGGCGGAAAGCGAACGGCGGAAGCTGGAGGGCGGGGTTGCCTTAGTCGCCGTGGGTCAGCGCCAGCCGGAGGTTATCGGGTAGCGTCGTTCACGGCCGAACGCGCGGCTGGTCACGCGTGGGCCAGGTGCCGATTGCCGTCGTTTGAATTCGTTCAGCAACACCAGCCGCACCACGCGGCGCACCGTATCGCAGTGAAATCCCTGCGCAGCGATCTCCGCCTGCGACTGCTCATCCTCGATGAAGCGCTCGAGGATGGCGTCCAGCTCGTCGTACGGCGGCAACGAATCCTGATCGGTCTGGTTGTCGCGCAACTCGGCCGACGGCGGTCGTTCGATCACCGCGGCGGGGATCACGTCACTCTCGCCAGCCAGCGCAGCGTGTGTATTGCGCCAGCGCGACAGCTTGTACACCACGGTCTTGTAGACGTCCTTCAATGGCGCATAGGCACCGCACATGTCGCCGTAAAGCGTGGCGTAGCCGACTGCCATCTCGCTCTTGTTGCCGGTCGCCAGCAGCAGCCGGCCATGCTTGTTGGAGAGTGCCATCAACATCACGCCGCGCGTTCGTGACTGCAGGTTTTCTTCGGTGGTATCCGCCGGCTTTCCCGCAAACGCCGGCGTGAGTGCCGTGACGAAAGACTCGTAGGTCGGCTCGATGGAGATGATGTGATAGTCCACGCCGAGTTGTTCGGCCTGCGCCCGCGCGCCGTCGAGCGACAGCTGCGAGGTGTAACGCGTCGGCATCATCACTGCAGTAACACGCTCGGCGCCCAGCGCATCGACGGCCAGCGCCAGCGTCAGCGCCGAATCGATACCGCCGGACAGGCCCAGCAAGACGCCGCCGAAACCATTCTTGTCGATATAGTCGCGCGTCCCTCGCACAAGCGCCGCGTACAGCGTCGCTTCGATCGAACTGTCGACGGCAACCGGCCAGTTCTGTGCGTGCAATGTGCGCGTGGCCGCGTCGAACTCGACCCATAGCAGCGCGTCGACGAAGGCTGCTGCACGCGCAGCGATCGAACCATCGGCATTGACCAGCAGCGAGGAGCCGTCGTAGACCACCTCGTCCTGGCCACCGACGAGATTGAGATAGGCAATGGCACAACCGGTTTCGCGCGCGCGCGCGCTAACCGTTGCCTCGCGCCAGCACTGCTTGGCCGCGTCCCACGGTGAGGCATTGATCACAACGATCAGTTCGGCTCCCGCTGCCGCGGCTTGTGCCGCCGGCTCGGGCTGCCATATGTCCTCGCAGATAAGCAGACCGACGCGTACGCCGCCGATCATCGCGGTGACGGTCTCTTGCCCAGGACGAAAATAGCGCTTGTCGTCGAACACACCATAGTTCGGTAGCGCCTGCTTGTGCGCGGTCACTTCGATGCGACCGTCACGCAACAAGCTTGCCGCGTTGTACACCTCGCCTTCGCTGTGCGGATGGCCAACCAGCGCCGCCACGCCATCGGTGGCTACCGCCAGCGCAGCCAGTTCGCTTTCGCAGGCCGCGAGAAAGCTCGGCCGCAGCAGCAGATCCTCCGGCGTGTAGCCGCTCAGGGTGAGCTCCGGAAACACCACCAGGTCGGCGCCTCCGGTGCAGGCCTGCGCGATCAGGTCGCCGACCTTGGCGGCGTTCGCCGCTACCGCACCAACCGCGAAATCGAACTGGGCTAGTGCCAGACGCAAATTTGCCATGAACTGAAGCTCCAGATACAGCGAAGGCCGCGACGAATCGCGGCCTTCGCATTTTAGCGCCGAGAGGCTCGGCTTACTTCATCCCGCCTTAATTCAGCCTGCTTTACTTCATCAACCTGGCGAGCGTCTTGCCCAGATCGGCCGGCGACTTCACCGTGGTGACGCCAGCCTTCTCCAGCGCTGCGAACTTCGCCGCTGCGGTGCCCTTGCCACCGGAGATGATCGCACCGGCATGGCCCATACGCTTGCCGGCCGGAGCCGAGGCGCCGGCGATGAACGACACCACCGGCTTCTTGACGTATTCGCCGATGAACTCGGCAGCGTCTTCCTCGGCGCTGCCGCCGATTTCGCCGACCATGATGATGCCTTCGGTCTGCGGATCGTCCTGGAACATCTTCAGGCAGTCGATGAAGCTGAGGCCGTTGATCGGATCGCCGCCGATGCCGATGCAGGTGGACTGGCCCAGGCCTTCATTGGTGGTCTGGAACACGGCCTCATAGGTCAGCGTGCCGGAACGCGACACGATACCGACCTTGCCCGGCATGTGAATGTGGCCCGGCATGATGCCGATCTTGCATTCGCTCGGGGTGATGATGCCGGGGCAGTTCGGCCCGATCAGCACGGTTTCCGGATGCTGTTGCAGCACATTCTTCACGCGCAGCATGTCGAGAACCGGGATGCCCTCGGTGATCGCCACGATGATGCGGATGCCCGCGTCGATCGCCTCGAGGATCGAGTCGGCCGCGAACGGCGGCGGCACGAAGATCACCGACGCATCGGCGCCGGTTTCATCGACCGCTTCGGACACGCTGTTGAAGACCGGCAGACCGATATGCTGAGTGCCGCCCTTGCCCGGGGTTACGCCACCAACCATCTTGGTGCCGTAAGCGATCGCCTGTTCGGCGTGGAAGGTTCCCTGCTGGCCGGTAAAGCCCTGCACGATGACCTTGGTGTTTTTGTTGACGAGAACGCTCATTCGATTGCTCCTTAAACCTTGGCCGCAGCCACGGCTTTCTGCGCCGCGTCGTTGAGATCATCAGCCGGCGTGATCGCCAGACCGGAGTTGGCCAGCAATTCGCGGCCCTTCTCGACATTGGTGCCCTGCAGGCGCACCACCACGGGGATCTTCAGGCCCACTTCCTTGACCGCGGCGATGATGCCTTCGGCGATCAGGTCGCAGCGCACGATGCCGCCAAAGATGTTGACCAGGATGCAACGCACCTTGTCCGAGGACAGGATCAGCTTGAACGCCTCGGTCACGCGCTCCTTGGTGGCGCCGCCGCCAACGTCGAGGAAGTTGGCCGGCTCGCCGCCTGCCAGCTTGATCACGTCCATCGTGGCCATCGCCAGACCGGCACCGTTGACCATGCAGCCGATGGTGCCGTCCATCGTCACGTAGTTGAGGTTGTTCTGCACGGCGGCCGCTTCGGCCGCGTCTTCCTGGGTCAGGTCGCGCATCGCGGCCAGGTTTGGATGACGGAATTCGGCGTTGTCGTCGGAGTCCACCTTGCCGTCGAGCGCGGCAAGGTTGCCGTCTTCGAGCACGGCCAGCGGATTCAACTCCACCAGCGCCAGATCCTGCTCGTTGAACAGCTTGTACAAGCCCAGCATGATCTTGGTCAGCTGACCGACCTGCTTGGCATTGAGGTCCATCGCAAAGCCGAGCTGGCGGCACTGGTACGGCTGCAGGCCTTCGACGAAATCGATGACGATGGTGTGGATGTCTTCAGGCGTCTCTTTGGCAACCTGCTCGATGTCGACGCCGCCGTGCTTGGAAGCGATGAACGAGATGGCCTTGCTGTCACGGTCGACCAGGATCGACAGATACAGTTCGCGGGCGATGTTGGTGGCGTCGGTGACCAGCACCAGGTTCACCGGCAGCGCACGGCCGGCAGTCTGGTAGGTCGCCATGTGGGTGCCGAGCATGCCCTTGGCAGCGGCACGGACGTCGTCGAAGCTCTTGCAGAACTTCACGCCGCCAGCCTTGCCGCGACCGCCGGCATGGATCTGTGCTTTGACCATCCACTGCGACCCACCCAGATGCTTGGCAGCATCGACGGCGGCGTCGGGGGAACTGGCAACTTTGCCCGGCGGTACGGCGATGCCGTACTGCGCGACCAGTTCTTTGGCCTGGTATTCGTGGAAATTCATTCGATACCTCGAGCGAACGGAAAACGTGGCGGCCGCACGCATTCACAGCGTGGGTCAAGAAGTCGGACGGCGGAGTAACGCGCTGCCGGGGTGCAGTGCGCATGCCACTCCATCTGGCAAAAACCGCGCAATGCGGCCGCCCATTTTCGCGGAAGCGGGCAGCAATGGAAAGGGCGACGTGTTTTGACCGCCCTGCAGGTGGGTTTTCATGCGCTTTGGGACACCAGCCCCAGCGGCGACCCGCCCGTCTATACTCGCCCGAAACCGCCATGGAGTGCCCGCCACGTGTCCAGCACGCCACTTTTGTCCACACCCGCTACGCGGACCGCGACAATTCGCCACGAACTGACGTTTCTCAATGTGTTCCGGCTGGTGCAGGCGCTGGTGTATGTCGGACTGGCGTTCAGTCCGGAAGGGCTGGGCTGGCCCACCCTGGGGACGCCGGACTTCGCCCGCACCGTCACTTCGGTCTATCTGCTGTTTGCGCTGATCTCGCTTCTATTGAATCGCCGCAGCATGGAGTACGCCAACATAGCGGTGTCCGCGGCCCTGATCGTAGACATTGCCGCAGCCGTGCTGGCGATTACCGCGATGCCCGATGCGCACATCGGCATCGCGATGATGCTGGCGGTGAATCTGAGCGCCGGCGCGCTGATCCTCCCGTTGCGGCTTTCGAGCTTTTTTGCCGCGCTGGCTACGCTGGGGATCCTCGGACATACCTTTTTCGAGCGGGCAAAGGGCGGTCCGGGCGATCGCGACCTGCTGGAAGCGGCCCTGTTCGGGCTGGCGTATTTCGCCAGCACCACGCTATGCCATGTGCTGGGCCGGCAGCTGCGCGCCACCGAGGCACTGGCCGAGCAGCGCAGCACCGATCTGGCGAACCTGTCCCAGGTCAACGAGCTGATCATCCGCCGCATGAAGACAGGCGTGCTGCTGGTCGACGACGCCAACCGCATCCACCAGATCAACGAATCGGCGTGGATGCTGCTGGGTAATCCCGGCGCCGATCAACGCGACCTGGGCCAGCTGGCGCCGGAACTATCGCGCCGGCTGTACCACTGGATGACCTCCGGAAAGCTGGACGAGACCGCCACCCAGCTCGCCGACGGCGTGCCGGAAGTGGTGCCTCGCTTCACCCGGCTGGCGCCAAATGACGACTCGCATGTACTGATCTTTCTCGACGATACGTCGCTGCTGTCGCGCCGCGCCGAGGAGCTCACGCTCACCTCGCTCGGCCGCCTGTCGGCCTCGATCGCCCACGAGATCCGCAACCCGCTGGCGGCGATCCGCTATTCGGCGCAGTTGCTGGCCGAGTCGAAAAGCATGGACAGCACCGACCAGCGCATGGTCGAGATCATCAACAACCACTGCATCCGGCTCAACGAAATCATCGAGAACATCCTGCAGTTGTCGCGACGCGAACGCTCGCGACCGGAAACGCTCGACCTCGGCAAATGGGCACAGGGTTTTGTCGAGGAATACAGCCAGGGCAACGATCTGGGCGCCGACTCGCTGCGGGTGATTGCCAGCAATGGCCCTCCGGTGGCGGCGGTGGCCGACCCGCAGCAACTGCAGCAGGTGGTGTGGAACCTGGTGCAGAACGCGCTGCGTTACGGCCGCATGCCAGGCGAACCGGCACGGGTGATGGTGGTGACCCGACAGGGCGAACATGGGGTGCCAATCATGGAAGTGATCGACCGCGGCCCCGGCATCGCGCCGAAGGTGGCCGCACAGATTTTCGAGCCGTTCTACACCACCCACGAATACGGCACCGGGCTGGGCCTGTACCTGGCCCGGCAGATGAGCGAATCCAATCAGGCGGCGCTGGAATATGTGCGGGTGGCCGGCGGCGGCAGCTGCTTCCGGCTCGTGCTCACGCCGCCAGCACGCAGCCCTGCCGATCCTGTCGAAGTGGCCCAGGCCGGCACGCGTTGACCTTTTGGCCCGCCCTAGTAACCTGCATCCATTCTCAATCCCGCCAAAGAAGCCCATGACTTCACAGACCGTTCTGGTCATCGATGATGAACGCGACATCCGGGAACTGCTGACCATCACGCTCGGTCGGATGGATTTGCAGGTTGACGCTGTGGGCACCGTGGCCGATGCACGCCGCGCTTTGGCCGAACGCACCTACGACCTGTGCTTCACTGACATGCGGCTACCCGATGGCAGCGGCCAGGAGATCATCGAACTGATCGCCAGCACCAGTCCGGATACCCCCGTCGCCATGATCACCGCCTACGGCAACGTCGATGCCGCGGTGAATGCGCTGAAGGCAGGCGCCTTCGATTTCGTCTCCAAGCCGGTGGACATCCAGATGCTGCGCGGGCTTGTCCGTACCGCCCTGCGACTCGCCGAAGAGAAGCGCAATGGCGGCGCGACCGCGAAAACCGGTGACTCCAGCGAACGCCTGATCGGCGACTCGCCGGCCATGCAGCAGGTTCGCGGCACGATTGCCAAACTCGCGCGCAATCAGGCGCCGGTATACATCGCCGGCGAATCCGGGGTAGGCAAGGAGCTGGTAGCCCGATTGATCCACGAGCAGGGCCCCCGTGCCAGCGGCCCGTTTGTGCCGGTCAATTGCGGCGCAATCCCTTCGGAGCTGATGGAAAGCGAATTCTTCGGCCATCGCAAAGGCAGCTTCACCGGCGCCGGCGCCGACAAGGAAGGCTTGTTCCAGGTCGCCCAGGGCGGCACGCTTTTCCTCGACGAAGTCGCCGAATTGCCGCTGCACATGCAGGTGAAACTGCTGCGCGCGATCCAGGAAAAGGCGGTGCGGCCGATCGGTGGCCGCGACGAGATCCCGGTGGATGTGCGGATTCTTTCCGCCACCCACAAGAACCTCGGCCAGCTGGTCGAGCAAGGTCAGTTCCGGCAGGATCTGTTCTATCGCATCAACGTGATCGAGCTGCGCGTGCCGCCGTTGCGCGAGCGTCGCGGCGACGTGCCACAGCTCGCCGCCTTCATCCTGCAGTCGCTTGCCAGCAAGAGCGGCGACGGCATCGGTCAGCTGCTGCCAGCAGCGCGCCAGGCACTGGAGGCCTACGAATTTCCCGGCAATGTGCGCGAGCTGGAAAATATCCTGGAGCGCGCGATGGCCATGTGCGACGGCGCCAGCATCGATGCCTCCGACCTGATGTTGCCGCAGCGTAGCCCACGCCAGAGTCATGACGCGGCACCCAGCAGCGACCACCCACAGAATCCCGGCCCGACGCCTGCGGCGGCGGCCGATGCGAACGGCGGCCTGGACGACTACATCAGCAATCTCGAGCGCACCGCCATCGTCAAGGCGCTGGAAGAATCCCGCTACAACAAGACCGCTGCCGCCAGAAAACTCGGCATCACCTTTCGCGCATTGCGTTACAAGCTGAAGAAGCTGGGTATCGATTGATAAAAACTGCCGCGACTGGATGCGGCCCCGATGCATCGGGGTCGCTGGGTTTCCAACATCGCTGTTAGTGATCGTAACCGCTGCACAGGGTGTTCATTAGTACATCCCAGTCGCGATCGAAACTCTGAGCTCCGGGGTGATATTTGGTGACCATGATGGCGTGAATGGTCTCATCCGACTTCCCTGCCTCTGCTGCAGCGGCCAGTTCGGCGCTTGCATTAGTCATGCTTTGCAGATCTAGCGAGAGAGCATCCACTCTCGATTTCGCCACTGGGTCAACGACTGACTTCGTTTCAGCTTTGAAGTCCGCCGTTGCCCTCTGGTAAACCTTCGCCAAGCCATTTGGATCGACCGACGGGTCTTCACTCGCCACTTTCAACGCGGACATCAGCTTCGCCCCAGCAGGATTGATAGCGGCGCAGGCTGATTTCAAACTCTGCTGATCAGCGTGGGCGCTCGAAGCCAGCGCAAGCATTCCAGCAGCAAACAACGCAGTCAGTCGTCGTGTTTTCAAAATAAACACAGTTTTGTTCTCTCTATCGGGTTTTGTTTGACTATCGTTGGGCTCTAAGCCTTTTGACTGCCGCGTTTTCATAGGCCGCCATCGAATCGACGCGGCTGGTAAC
>JBAPPP010000325.1:0-2660 GCA_049280175.1 Rhodanobacter sp. | reverse complement strand
GGTCTGCGCGTTGCGCTCGGCGGCCAGTGCGCGATCGCGCTCGGCGCGTTCCGCCTGCACTCGCTGTGCATCCACCTGTTCGGCGCTGGGTGGCGCAGGCGTCTTGCCCTGCCGCTGTTTGGCTTGCTCACGCACGACCTGGGCAGCCTTGGCCTTGTTGACCAGGCCGGCTTTGAGCAGTTGTTCCTGCAGGGGGTTGCGCATACGTGGACGGGACTGGCTTGGCGGGATTGCGGACGACCATTGTAACGCCGCGCCCAAGGGGCGGCTTCATCGGCGCCGTCGCCCGTACGAGTATGTCGCTGGCAGTTCGGTCTTTCCGAACGGAGGCTGGGCGTTTCTGGCCTTCAGCATCGTCGCCTTGAGCTTGCGGCTCGCCGAACATCTGCGGGCTCGCATGACCATCTGACTCGCCAGCGATAGTCTTGAGCGGCTCGCCGGCGATCCATCACAATCCACCGCCGGGCAGTGAATGCGCCATGCTGAGGTGCTGCTTCAGCGTTGGAAGCATGCGCGCAGCAAAGGTGCGCAAGTCCGGGTCGGCGCCGAACGATGCCTCTTGGGTAAACAGTCTGACAGCATCCTCATGATCCTTCACCGCGACCCGACCGTAGTGCCGGTCGAACGATGTGCCACTCATGCTTGCCAGGGAATCGATGGTCTTTTCCTGCAGCATCGTGGGTTGCTGGGCCAAGGCTAGACCGAGCGGGCCGGCGAGATTGTTCAACGCTACGTTGGCTTCCGTGTGGTCGGTGACCATCCGGTTCCCGAAATTCTTCACCGCGTCGGACTGCCCGTGCGACATGGCCAGATTTCCCAGCGCGACTTCGGCCATGTTGGCGGCACCGGCCTGGCTGACGAACATGCGATCTGCCTGCGGAATGGTATCGCCCGTGAAATGCGGACCACCACCCGCCGAGGCTTGCGCATACAGCGACGTGCATGAGACAGCAGCGACGAAACAGGTAGCCAGCAAGATCGACTTTTTCATGGGCCGGGCCTCGAATGATTTCAGTGGCGCAAGCCTGGCCTTTCAAATGTGCAGCGCACGTTGACTTTGCGTGACGCAGTTGCATCGATGGAGGCCAGATGATTTCCACCTAGTGATGGATTCAGCCGCGCCGGGTCAATGTCCCCAGGTAACGAACATCACGATCGCGGCAGCAGCCATTGCGGCAGTCGCGAGCCAGCCGAAGAGCTTCAGCGCCCAGGGCATCGTGAACTTACCCATCACTCTGCGGCTTGAACCCATCAGCATCATGACGACCATCAACGGCACGGCCGCCACGCCGTTGATCACCGCGCTCCAGTACAGCGCCTTGATCGGGTCCAGCGGTGTCAGATTCAGCGCAATGCCAGCCAGGCTGGAGATGATCAGCACGCCGTAGAAGAATTTCGCTTTCTTCGGCTTGTGCTCCAGTCCGCCACGCCGGCCGAACGCGCCGGTAGCTGCATACGCCGTGGCGCCGGCCAGCACCGGGACGGCCAGCAGGCCGGTGCCGATGATGCCCGCCGCAAAAAGTGCAAAGGCCAACTTACCCGCCAACGGGCGCAATGCCTGGGCCGCATCGGACGAAGTCTGGATGTCCGTCTTGCCGTGGGCATGCAATACCACGGCCGTCGTCAGGATGATGAAGAACGCGATCAGGTTCGAGAAGACCATGCCCACCGCGGTGTCGATACCAATGCGGCGCAAGGCATTGGGCGCCTGCAGCGGCGCCCTCTTCAATGATTTTCGTTCGGGGTTGGCGTGGATTTCTTCCACTTCCTGCGCCGCCTGCCAGCAAAAGAGGTACGGACTGATCGTGGTGCCGAGCAGGGCCACCAGGCCGACGGCGTATTTGGCATTCCAGGTGATCGGCGGTACCACGATGCTCTTGAGTACGGCCAGCCACGGCACCTGGATCACCATGATGGTTGCCACATAGGCGAATAGGCTGAGCGTAAGCAGTTTGAGAAACGGTGAATAACGCGAGAACGGGATGAACATCTGCAGCAGCAGCGAAACCAACGCAAACGCCGCGGCATAAACCAGCGCAGGCCCGCCGATCAGCAGCTTCAATGCGGCGCCCATGGCGCCAATGTCAGCCGCAAGATTGATGACGTTGGCGATGATGATCGATAGCACCAGTCCGTACACCAGCGTCCTGGGGTAATACTTGCGGATGCCATCCATCAGGCCGTGACCGGTGACTCGCCCGATTCCTGCGCTGATGCCCTGGATCGCAATCATCAGCGGCATGGTCAGCAGGATGCACCAAAGCATGCCATAGCCGAACGCCGCGCCAACCTGCGAGTACGTCGCGATGCCGCTGGGATCATCGTCCGCCGCGCCGGTGATCAGCCCGGCGCTCAGTCGACCCCATAACGGTCCCGACCGGCCTTCGTCGGTATGGGTTGGTTCGGTCATCACGGTGCTCCCACGGCGCAGAGTGCGCAAACGCGAGCCGAGCATGGCACATGGGGTGATGACGCCGTGGATGGCCTCAAGCTGATGGTTCTTGCGGCCACATAAGCAAAACGCCCCGAGCGGGGCGTTTTGCTGTCGCTGTTGCGGCTGGTTACTGAATCCGCGTCACGTTGCCGTTGGCATCGACTTCCACCAGGTCGCCCTGGCGGATGGTGCTGGCGTCCTTGACCTGGATGTTGGTGTAGGTGCC